>JALYZL010000500.1 GCA_030948875.1 Actinomycetota bacterium | reverse complement strand
GTGTCTTTCCTTGCGAGTTCGCCTGGCGGCGAACTCGCGGGCTGCGCCGATGAGCGAGCGCGTGCTCTCAAGCGCTCCGGGGATGACGGGACTGTTCCTGCGCGCCGGCGCGGCGCTCGTGCCCGGCGCCTCGGCGCTCCCCTTCGTCGGGGGTCGGGGCAAGGAGATCCCCGAGCTCGAAATCGTGCTCACGGGCGTCGACATCGAGCACGACCGCCTCGCGGCCTATGACCGCGCGTGCGGGTTCTCGCTGCGCGACGAGGTCCCCTCTACCTTCATTCACGTACTTGCCTTCCCGCTCCATCTAGCGCTCATGACCGACGAGAGCTTCCCGTTTCCCGCTGTGGGCCTCGTCCACATCGAGAATCAGATCACCCAGCACCGGCCGGTGCGGCTCGGCGAGCGCCTGTCCATTCGCGTACGCGCCAGGGGGCTCGAGTCCCATCCTCGGGGTAGGAAGTTCTCCCTGATCTCCGAGGCGCGCGTCGGCCAGGAGCTGGTGTGGGAGGAGGAGTCGGTGAACCTGCGGCGGGGCAAAAGCGCTGGCTCAGACAGCACTACCGACGCCGCTCCCCGCGCGCCCGCCGAAGCACTCCCGACCACTGCCGAGTGGCGCCTGCCCCGCGACCTCGGCCGGCGCTACGCCAGCGTGTCGGGCGACCACAACCCCATCCACATCCATCCGCTGACCGCGAAGCTGTTCGGCTTCCCCTCGGCGATCGCCCACGGCATGTGGACCAAGGCGCGCTGCCTGGCGGCGCTGGAGAATCGGCTGGCTCCCGCATACACCGTCGAGGTTGCATTCAGGCGCCCGATCCTGCTTCCCGGCAAGGTGGCCTTCGACGAGCGCGAGAGCGACGCCAAGGGCGAGATCTCCTTTGGCGTGCGCTCCATCGCCCGCGACTCCAAGCACCTGGTCGGGAGCGTCCGGCCCGCGAGCTAGCCGGGCTAGAAGCTGCTGGCGAGGATGAGCGAGGCCATGATCGGCAGCGGGTTCCTGAACGCTCCCTCAGGCGGCCGCGGCGCGCGCCCGGGCACGCTCGCGCGCGGGAACCTGCAGGCGAGCGCTCGATGCGCGCGCGAGCGCGGTGCCGACGGCGATCAGCGCCCAGGTGACCGGGTCCTCGAGGAAGTCGGCGTAGAGCAGTGTGTGGAAGACCAGGGCGACGAAGGCAGCCCCCACCGCCACGCGCGCGGGGTCCGAGCGAGCGCCGCTGAGGAGCCGGAAGGTGGCCACGATCACGAGCGCTAGGTACGCGAGCTCGCCGATCAGGCCCTGCTCGGCGGCGACGGTCACGGCGATGGTGTGCGAGGCGGACAGCGTCTGGGCGCTGCCGTGGTAGAGCAACTGGTACTCGTGCTCGAAGGAGCCCGAGCCGTAGCCCCACACGGGCCGCTGCGAGAACATGTGAATGCCGCGCGTGACCAGGTTGGCGCGGCCGCTCGAGGCGCCGTTGAGGCCCTGGTTGAGACCGAAGGTGGTGGGCGTGATGGCGATCGCCCCCGCGCCGAGCGCCACCACCGTGGCCGCGACGATGACCGCGCGGCGGACCTGCCACCGGAAGGCGGCGATGATCCCCAACCCGACCAGGAGCGCGAGCTGGCTCGAGCGCGAGAGCGTGAGCAGCAGGCCCGCCCAGAGGGCGGCGAGACATACCGTCACGCCGGCCTGCTGGCGGGGGCGGCGGCCTGAGAGGAGGATGGTGGCGAGGCCGATCATCACCAGCATCAGGAAGCGGCCGAAGATGTCGGGGTCGAAGAAGACCGAATTGACGGTGAAGTACGTATGCAGGTCGTTGGTGATGACGAGCTTCGAGTTGAGGAGGATCGTCTTGGTCGCGTACTCGACGTAGCCGATCCCGGCGAACACCAGGGCGAGGACCACGATCAGGGTGAAGCACAGGCGGATCAGTCGGGGCGTCCAGTCGAGCTCGGACAGGAGCACGTAGAGCAGCGTGAAGGGGATGTAGAAGAAGACCATGTTCTGCAGCGCCGTCTCGAAGCTGGGCGAGTAGATCGCCTGGACGGCGTAGAGCACGATGTCGAGGGCGAGCAGGCGCTCGAGCCACCCTGCGCTTCCAGGCTTGCTCTCGCCACTTAGCGCCTGCAGGGTCGCGGAGCGCGCCGCGCGCGCTCGCGCCGTCCGCGGGACGAGCGTGCTCGCGGGGACCTGAGGATCGCGTTCACGCTTGGGCACCGGGGCGCGCAGCCCCTGCCAGATGATCGAGATCGCCCCCGCGGCGACCACGAGGTAGAGGGGCACGAGGAGGTTCGCGGTCCTCCCGGCCGTCGAGATCGGGACGCGGAAGGGGAGAGCAGCCACGGCGACGATCGGCAGCACGGCCGGTCGTCGCATCATGATCGTCGCCAGGGCGAGGACAAGGGCGAGGGCGAGGACCGCTCCGGCGAGCGCGGGCAACGGATGACGGTGCACGAAGCCGAGCTGGGGCGAGTTCCAGATCTCCGCCACGAGCAGAACCGGCGCGAGGACGACGGCCGCGGCGATCGCGCGCGCCCGCCCGCGCGGATCCTGGATGAGGAGCGCCGCGGCAGCGAGGGCCGCGACAACGACCACACCGGCCTTCGGCAGCGGTCCCGTGAGCACGGCGAACACGGGCATGGGCGCGGGGCAGTCTAGAGCAAGGACATCGACGCCCGGACCCGAGAGGGCGCGGCCGCCGGGACCCGATCCTCTACCCTGTGCGCGCGTGTCCCTGAAGTTGACCAGCACCGTGCGGGCGATCGCGCTGACGGGCATGGCCGCCGCGGCGCTCGCCGGCTGCGGCAGCTCGTTCAAGTCTGTCCCGGGATCCAGCGTGCCCGCCCCCACGGCGAAGCCGATCGGCTTCGGCGTTGTCGATCAGGCTCCCCTGCCCCACACCAAGTGCATGCGCGCCGCGGGGCTGCAGGCGGTCAGGGTCGGACCGGCGACGATCCAGGTGGGAAGCCCGCCCGCCGGTCCCACGGTCGTCTTCGCGCCCGATCCGAACGCGGCCGAGGCGGAGCAGATCCAGGGGGTGGCCCAGGGGGCCGAGGTGATCGGCGCGTCGGTCCTCTACGTGCACTCAGCCTCAGACACCGAGCTATCGAAGGTGGAGGCGTGCCTCCGTCAAGGTGTCGCTGGGTAGCCAGCCGCCCGCGCACTGGCGCCGGCAACGCCCTCACACCCACACGCACACCGTGACCAACCTTCTCGATTACCGCGCCCGCGCCCGGGGAGTGAGCGCGTAAGTGTCGGTCTTGACCGCCCTTAGGCCCGCCGCCGATCGTCCGCCGCAGCCCGATGCCGGGGGCGTGCGGGCGACCTCGTGGCGCCTGTACGCGGCGCTCGTGCTCGCCTCGCTGGCGTTCGGGGCGCTCTCGCTGCTCTATCCCTCGACCCCGAGCTATGACCCGTGGGGCTGGCTCCTGTGGGGCCGCGAGATCCTCCACCTCAACCTGAACACGGTCGGCGCCAACACCTTCAAGCCGCTGCCCGTCCTCTTCACGCTGCCCTTCGCCGTGTTCGGCAAGGCTCAGCCCGACCTCTGGGTGGTGATCGCCAGGGGCGGCATGATCTTCGCGGTCGTGATGGCGTTCAGGCTCGCCGCGCGCATCACGATCTGGTTCGGCGCCAGCCCGGCCGGGCGCCACGGCATCTCGCGTCTCGTGGCGTACGGGCCTGCGGTACTGGCGGGCTCGCTCGCGGGGTTCATCGTCCTCATCTCCCCGCAATACATCCGCAACGGATCGCTCGGATACTCAGAGTGCCTCGGAGCGGCCCTGGTGCTCCTCGCCATCGACCGCCATCTCGACGATAAGCCGCGTCAGACGTTCATCATCGGCTTCTTCCCGGCCCTCGATCGCCCGGAGATATGGCCCTTCTGGGGACTCTACGGCCTGTATCTGTGGCATCGCGATCCGGCGGCGCGGAAGCTCATCGTCGCGCTCTTCGCGCTCGTGCCCGCCCTGTGGTTTCTCCCTGAATACTGGGGGTCGGGTCACTTCTTCCGCGGCGTCCAGCACGACCTCCATCCCACACCTGGCGCCCCGGCGTACACGAAATGCCCGTTCTGCACAGAGATGAGGAACGCGGTGTACATCTCGCTCTTGCGCACCACCATCGTGGCCGGGGTGCTCGCCCTGGGCTCCGCGATCGCGGTGAGACGGGCGCTGCGCCGGCGGACCTCGGGGTTCGGCACCGCACTCCGCGAGCAAGCCCACCGCCCGGAGGGCATCGTGCTCGCGCTGGCCCTGCTCGCGCTCGTGTGGTTCCTCGAGATCTCGATAATGACCCAGTACGGGTTCTCGGGGAACCAGCGCTACATGATCATCGGCGGAGCCCCGGTCATGGTCGTCGGCGGGGTCGCCGTGGGCCTGGTGGCGTGGAAGCTCGGGCAACTCCTCGGACGCCTGATCGGACCCCCGCCCGGCGCCGCGGTCGCGGTCCTCGCAGTGGGGGCGGCATTCCTCTTCTACCCCACCTGGGCCGCTAATAAGTTTCATGTGGGGCCGCTCAATCGCGCGCTCCACTACCAGGCCGAGCTCCGATACGACCTGAGCGCACTCATTCGCAGAGCAGGAGGTGCCAAGGCCGTGCTCGCATGCGGCAGGGTCGAGACCGAGAACTTCCAGGTGCCGATGGTCGCTTGGTATCTCGGCGTCCAATCGGTCCAGGTCGCCAACGAGCAGTCCTTCACCGGACCCGCGAACGATCCGAACGTCATCTTCCAGACTCGCGTGACGGGAACCGCTCCGCTGCGGCCGGTCCTTCCCACGGACCTGCAATACACCGAGACGGCGCAGCGGTCGTTCCGGCTCTTCGAGCACTGCCGGTAACCTGGCCCGGTGGCGCAGGTGTCGGCTTCGACCGCTCAGTTGACCACGTCCCCGTCCGCGTCCACCGATCCTTCGCGGCCCGGCGCTGCGGCGGGCCGACGGTCGACGTCCTGGCGCCTGTACCTGGCGCTCGCGCTGGGCTCGGTGGCCCTGGGCTCGGTCTCGCTGCTGTACCCGTCGACGCCCAGCTATGACCCGTGGGGCTGGCTCCTGTGGGGCCGCGAGATCCTCCACCTCAAGCTCCTTACGGTCGGCGGCAATTCGTTCAAGCCCCTCCCCGTACTCTTCACGGTGCCCTTCGCCCTCTTCGGCAAGGCTCAGCCCGACCTGTGGCTCGCGCTCGCGCGCGCCGGGGCGATCTTCACGGTGGCGATGGCCTTCAAGCTCGCGGCCCGCATCACGATCTCCTTCGGCGCGGGCGCCGGGGGGCGCCAGGGGGCGTCGCGGTTGATTGCCTACGGACCCGCGGTGGTGGCGGGCACGGTGGCGGCGGTCAGCGTCCTCATCTCCCCCCAGTACATCCGCGACGCCGCGCTCGGGTACTCGGAGTGCCTCGGCGCGGGCATGGTGCTGCTCGCGATCGACCGGCATCTCGACGGCCGTCCGCGCCAGACCTTCGTCATCGGCTTCATCCCGGCGCTCGATCGCCCCGAGATATGGGCCTTCTGGGGGCTCTATGGCCTGTATCTGTGGCGCCGCGATCCCGGGGCGCGGAAGCTGATCGTGGCGCTCTTCGCACTCGTGCCCGCCCTGTGGTTCCTCCCCGAGCTGTGGGGGTCAGGCCACTTCTTCCGCGGTGTCTCGCGCGCGCTGAAGCCGCGCGGCAATGCCGCGACGTTCGCGAAGTGTCCGTTCTGCACCGAGTTCAAGGCCGGAGTGGGCCTCTCGCTCGCTCGCGTGACGATCTTTACGGGGCTGTTGGTCGTGGGCGCCGCGATCGCGGTCTGGCGGGCGCTCAGCCGGCGCAGGGCGGAGCTCGGCGCCGCCGTGCGCGACCAGGCGCGCCGGCCCGAGGCCATCGTCGTCGTCCTGGCGGTGATGGCGATCATCTGGTTCATCGAGGTCTCACTGATGACGCAGATGGGATTCTCCGGCAACCAGCGCTATCTGATCATCGGCGGAGCCCTCGTCGTGGTTCTCGGCGGGGTGGGCTGGGGCCTCGTGGCGTGGCAGCTCGGCGAGCTCCTCGGGCGCTTGACCGGAGCGGTGCCCGGGACGGCCGTCGCCTCCCTCGCGGCCACCGCCGTCTTCCTCGTGTTCCCGAACTGGGTGGGCACGCACTTCCCGGCCCGCAAGCTCAACAAGGCGCTGCGCTATCAGGCGGAGCTCCGCCACGACCTGAGCGCGATCGTGAACTTGGCCGGCGGCGCCAAGAAGGTGGTCGCGTGCGGGAAGATCGAGACCGAGAACTTCCAGAAGCAGATGGTCTCCTGGTATCTCGGCGTGGAAACGGTCGAGACCAACGATGATCCCGCCAGCAAGGTCGATGCCCAGCCGGCGGCCGACGATCCCAACGTGATCGTGCAGACCCGCGCCACCGGCACGGCTCGGTTGCGGCCGGCCGTACCCACGAACGTCGCATATACCCGGATCACGCAGCGGACGTTCCGGCTGTACGAGCATTGCCGGTAACCTGACCTCGCGATGTCCACGGTCACCGCACCAAGTCCCCCTGCTCCGCCCCCGCCCGGCCCGCTTCCCGAGATCAGGATCCCCGCCCGGCTTCAGCGCATCCCGGTGTGGCTCGCCTACACCGTGGGGATGGCGGCGCTTATCGGCCTGTCGCTGTTCCTGCGCACGAAGTACATCGACGGCCAGTTCTGGGACGACGAGGGGCTGAGCGTCGGGATCGCCTCGCATCCCCTGTCGGCGATCCCCGGCGTCCTTCGCCACGACGGCTCCCCCCCGCTCTACTACATGCTCCTCCACGTGTGGATGCAGGTGTTCGGGTCGAGCGGGATCGAAACGCACGCCATGTCGGACGTCTTCTCGATGCTCGCCATCCCGGTGGGAATGTGGGCGGGATGGAGCCTGTGGGGGCGCCGCGCCGGCATCTTCGCGGCCGTCGTCTTCGCGACCAGCTCGTTCCTGACCTACTACGGGCAGGAGACGCGGATGTACTCGCTCATGGCCCTGCTCGGGATCGTGGCCGCCGCCGGGTTCATCCATGCCTTCGTGCATCGCCGGCGGCGCTACTTGATCCTCTTCGCGGTCGCGATCTCGCTGATGCTCTACACCCACGCGTGGGGCCTGTTCTTCTGGGCCGGCTCGATGATCGCGCTCGTGCCCGTGTGGCTTGCCTCCGACGACCGCAAGGGCCTCGTGCGCGATGCCGCCATCGCCTTCATCGGCGCCGGGGTCCTGTTCCTCCCGTGGCTGCCCAACTTCATCTACCAGGCGACGCACACGGGAGCCCCGTGGGACTCGGCGCCCCGCTTCGGCGCCCCGGTTCAGCTTTCCCGCGACCTGCTCGGCGGCGACCGGATCACCGCCGTGCTCGTGCTCGGCGCCGGGATCGGCCTGGCCGCGTTCTTCACCAAGAAGTACCGGCGCACGCCCGAGGCAACGGCGATGTTCAGCATGATGGCGATGGTAGTGGGCACGCTGGCGCTGGCATGGATCGCCTCGCAGGTGACGCCGGCGTGGGTATCGAGGTACTTCGCGCCGATCCTTGGCCCGATGCTCCTCCTGGCCGCGCTCGGCATGTCGAAGGCGGGCGTGGCCGGGCCCCTCGCGCTCATCCTCTCGGTGTTCTTCCTCGTCAATCCGGCCTCGTACATCCCCAAGTACAAGAGCGATCTGCGCGACGTGGGCGGCGAGATGGCGACGCTGGTTCACCCCGGAGATCTCGTGATCAGCGGCCAGCCCGACCAGATCGCCGTCACCTGGTACTACCTGCCCGGGGGCCTGCGATGGGCGAGCACGATCGGCCCCGTCGAGGACCCGCGCTACATGAACTGGGTCGACGCCCTCAAGCGCCTCCAGAACGCCAACCCGCAGGCGACCTTCACCAGGCTCGTCAACAGCGTGCCCGTTGGCCACCAGATCCTCTTCGTGCGCCCGCTCACCGAGGGCGCAGACAACTGGAAGGCTCCATGGACCGAGCTCGTGAGCCGGCGCTCGGCGCAGTGGGGCGCGCTGTTCGCCGCCGACAAGCACCTCCAACCGCTCGCCTGGGCGCCGCACGCCTACCCGGGCGCAACTGTTCTCGGCGACAGCGCTGAGCTCTACAAGAAGGTCTCGTAAGGAAACATGAGCGACGAACAGCCCATCGCCTCCGCAGACCAGCCCGGCGACGGTCGCGCGCCGCTCGCGCCCGCTCGCGCGCCGGTCGCGGGGATCACTACCGAGCGCCCCGTCGTCGTGCTCGGCGGCGGTCCCGCCGGCCTCACCGCCGGATACCTGCTGGCCAAGCAGGGGCACCCGGTGATCGTGCTCGAGGCGACCGATCAGGTCGGCGGCATCGCGCGCACCGAGGTCCGCGACGGCTATCGCTTCGACCTGGGGGGGCACCGCTTCTTCACCAAGGTCAAGGAGGTCGACGACCTCTGGCACGAGATCATGAAGGAGGAGTTCCTCAAGCGCCCACGACAGTCGCGGATCTACTGGAACAACAAGTTCCTCGAGTACCCACTCGACGGGATGGACGTCATCCGCAAGCTCGGCCCGATCGAGCTGGCGCGCTGCGGTCTCTCCTACGTGTGGGCCGCGGTCAAGCCCAAGGGCCCTGAGGACACGTTCGAGGCATGGGTCTCCAACCGCTTCGGCAAGCGGCTCTACCAGCACTTCTTCAAGACCTACTCGGAGAAGCTGTGGGGCGTGCCGTGCACGGAGATCCGCTCGGAGTTCGCCGCCCAGCGGATCAAGGGGCTCTCGTTCTTCGCCGCTGCCAAGTCCGCCTTCTTCGGCAACAAGGGCAACAAGATCAAGTCGCTGATCTCCGAGTTCAACTATCCCCGCTACGGTCCGGGCCAGATGTGGGAGCAGATGACCGAGGACATCCGCGCCCACGGCGGCAAGGTGCGCTTGAACGCGCCGGTGACTCGCCTGCGCATGGACGGCGGGCGAGTGGTCGAGCTTGTCGCCGGAGGCGAGACGCTGACCCCGTCGCACGTGATCTCCTCGCTCCCGCTGCGCACCACGGTGGGGATCGCCGAGCCAGAGGCGCCCGTCGACGTGCGCGACGCCGCGCGGGGGTTGCGCTACCGCGACTTCTTGACCGTCGCGCTGGTGATCGAACAGCCCGAGCTCTTCCCCGACAACTGGATCTACATCCACCAGCCCGGCGTCAAGGTTCTGCGCATCCAGAACTTCCGGTCGTGGAGCCCATGGATGGTCCCCAACGAGACCGACACCTCACTGGGCATGGAGTACTTCTGCTTCGAGGGCGACGAGACGTGGAGCATGGCCGACGACGACCTCGTCGCCATGGCCTCCCGCGAGATCGAGCAACTCGGGCTCGCGCGCGCCCAGGACGTCAAGTTCGGGTTCGCGGTCCGCGTCCACAAGGCCTACCCGATGTACGACGTCGAGTACCCCGAGCGGGTGGCGACGATCCGCGGCTGGCTCGAGGGGATCGAGAATCTCACCCAGGTCGGACGCAACGGGCTGCACCGCTACAACAACTCCGATCACTCGATGCTCACCGCCATGCGCGCGGTCGACAACATCCTGCTCGGGACCAGGCACGACATCTGGGCCGTCAACGCCGAGAGCGTGTACCACGAGGAGCACGTTCCGGACGAGCAGCCCTACCGCGAAGCGCCGGAGACACCGGCGATGGAGGAGCCACTCGCCTCCGAGCGGTAGGCGGGTTCGAATGACGCGTTCCAGCCGCCTCGCTGCACCGTTGCCGGTCGTTGTGGTCCTCAGCGCGCTCGCGTGCGCGCTCGCGCCGGCGGCGGCGTTGGCGGGGTCGGCGACGAACCCGCTCAACACGCCGCTCCCGGTGATCCCGACCCCGACGGCGACAACGCCCGCCGCCACGCTGCCGGTGACGACGACCGCCTCGTCGGGCGGGGGAAGCTTCAACGGCAGGGACGCGATCCTGGTGGCGGCCGGCGCCTTCGCGCTCCTGGCCGGGATCTCGTTCTTCATCTGGCGCGACGCGCGACGGCGGGCGCCGCATCGCGGACGCGCGGTGGCGGCGACGGCCGACTCCGGCGGACGCGCGGGGAGCAAGCCCCGCCCCAAGA
>JALYZL010000438.1 GCA_030948875.1 Actinomycetota bacterium | reverse complement strand
ATGGCGTGGACGGCATCCGCATCGGCAACCCCTTCGGATTCGGCACCGGCAGCCCGACCGGCAACCAGATCATCAACAACAACGCCGCCAACAACGCGGCCAACCCGGCCGCCGATACCTACGAGGGCGGGATCCAGGGCTTCGACTTGGACGACCTTAACCCGAATTGCGGTACGGACATCTGGTCGGGGAACACCTGGGGCAGCGGCGGCTACTCGCCCCCCTGCACCACCACCGGGGGAGGCAGCGGACCGGCGGCCACGGCGAAGCGCAGCCTAAAGGCCACCGCACCCGCAGGCCCTCACGCCAAGGCCTGGACTAAGTTCCTGTATGGCGGGCGCCGGTAGCGTTATCCCACGGGAGTTTCGTCCCGCACACGTTGTAGATGATCGCCTGAGTCGCACTAGTTACTTGCCCCGGACAAACCCGTTGGGGCGGTGAGGGGGCGTTGATCGTGCGGTCGGCGGGGACCGGCCGTGGTTCGGTTCGGGGGGTTTCGTTCGTCGGCCCCGGTTCTCGGTGTTCGGGTTCTCGGGTGTCATCCGAGGCTGGTGTAGGTGTCGGCGTTGTAGGTGAGGGTCGCCCACCCGTCCCAGATCTGGTGGCCTTCGTTGCCTTTCAGGCGGGACCTGTCCAGGCCGTAGCCGCGTTTGAGGTGGCTGACCCGTCCTTCCATCCCGGTGCGGTAGCGCCGCCGGCGGCGGCGGGTGCGTCTGGAGCCGGGTTCTTGGCGGCCCGCGATGTGGACGGTGTCGGCGAGGTTCTCGAGCGCGCTGTTGGTCGCGGTCGTCGTGAACGCGCCGTCGACCATGATCTCCTTGAGTTTGATGTCGAGGCTGCGCAGCTGTTGGGCGGTGTCGGGCAGCAGCGTGTCCTCGGCCGGGTTCCCGATTCGGCTGGTCGGCGGCAGGATGAACCCGCGCGCGCCCTTCTTGGTGTTCGGGGTGATCTCGCAGAGCTGATCGACGTACCCGAACTCCGTCGGTTTGCCGAGCTTGCCCTTGCGGATCGGGCGAGCGTCCGGGTCCCACAGCGACACGAGCCGGTCGGTGATCTTCTCGCCGTTGACGCGCTTGGTGATCTGTTCGGTCACCTTCTCGCAGCGATCGGCGAGTTCCTCCAGCGCCTGGGCGGCCTTCAGCTTCACGCGCGCGCCGCGCCCGCGTGCGCGAGACCGAGCGGTTGCGGCCAGTTTCCGCGCCTCCTTGATCGACTGCTTGAGCAGCGTGCCCGTCTCGCCGGTCAGCTTCAGCACCTCGGTCTTCGCTTCCCCGGAGCGGCGGCGGATCGAGCGTGTCAGCGCCCTGAGCTTGCGGCCCATCGACCGGGAGCGGTCCCTGACCGCGTTGCGCTTCTCGCCGATTCGGGCTGCGAGTTTGCGGCCCTCGCGGGCGAGCGCTCTGACGCCGGCGTCCGCCAGTCCCGAGTCGGTCGGATACTTCACGTCGGCTTCGACCACGGTCGAGTCGATCCTCGCCGCTCGCGGCCGGAACCGCTTCTCCCGCCGGGCCTTGGAGATCAACTCGCGCGTGATCTCGTGCACCACCTCCGCTCCCAGCCGGCGGGTCAGCTTGCGCACCGTCGACTCGTCCGGCACCCGGTCGGTCATCCCGATCCGACAGAACCGCCGCAGATGGATCGAGTCCGACACCTCGCGCATCAACGTCTCGTACCCCCAGCCGGAGCGGTGCTTGACGACCATCAACCGCACGTAGGTCTCCATCGCGACCGTCGGCCGACCCCGCCCCGCCTGCCGACCGGCGTCGCCCAGCAGCCGCTCCCACCGCACAGCGATCGGGGCCAGCAGCTCCGGATCGGACAGCAACTCGTCCAACGCGGCCAGATCCTCCGGCAGGGCCTTGACCTCCGCGGGCAGGATCTCGTCCCACAACGACTCCACGCCGGTCGCTTGCATCCGCAGCACACGCACCCCCAAGATCGATCATCAACCCGGCCATTTGCAGGCAAATTATCTCTCGAAGACCGGACGGAACGTGCCGTTCCGACCGGACCGGATGCGACCCTCACAGCAGACGATTCCAGAGGAGATCGAGTGCCAGGATCCGGACGTAACCAGCCCTGCGCGTGCGGCTCAGGCCGCAAAACGAAGCGCTGCTGCGGCGAGCACCGCGGCCCTTCCGAGGAGCAACTCGCCCGCGCGCACCTCGCCCAGCTCGCCTATCAGACGATCCACGAGCTCGACGGGCTCTCTGACCGTGCGCTCGAGCACCTCGCCGACGAGATCATGGATCTCCCCGCACTCGACCTCTCGCTCCTGGTCGAGCTGCCAAGGTTGATCGGCCCGGACCTCGAGCGTCTGTGCGAAGCGATCGAACACGACGACCCCGAATGGGGCTGGGACGCACTCACCGCCGTCCACAAACAGATCGACAGTCCCCAGCAACGCGCCCGACTCGCCGACGCCGTCATCCGGCTGCGCGACCAGAACCGGATCGGTCGCCGGCAGGCCGCGTTCGCGCTGCTGAACCTCCACAGCAAGAGCAACCGCTTCATCGCCGCCTGCCTGCTCGAAGCCGTCGGCGTTCACACCGGCGTCAAACGCACCCCCGGCGGCCTCAAGATCGCCGCCTAACCCATCCATTTATCCGGGGGAAGTAGCTAGCCGCACGGGATTGCGCGCGATCAGCTCGTACCACCAACCCTCGCGGGATCCGCCAACAGCTACATCTCGCCCTAGAACGTTCGCGGGTTAGCCCTCTACAGGTTAGGACGCAAACCGGGCCGAGCAG
>JALYZL010000433.1 GCA_030948875.1 Actinomycetota bacterium | reverse complement strand
TAGAACGTCGGTCGAATGACAGTGGCCCACCTGTCAGCGAACGACTGTTCGACTGGCAGCTGCTCGTGCCCTCGTGGAGAGAGTGGTAGCATAAAAGTATGACCGCATCTAAGGTATCCGTCAGCCTCGATCCTGTCGTTGCCGAGCGCGCCCGCGAGGACATCGCTGCTGGTAAAGCGAAGTCTTTGAGCGCCTGGCTGAACGAAGCAGGCCGCGCCCGTGTCGAACGCGACGACCTGGGCATCGTGCTCGCCGAGATCTTTGATGCCTCCGGAGGGCCGCTCAGCGAGCAGGAACTCGCGAGCGCGCGTGCTCGGTTGGTCGACGCCCGGACGCGGTGACCCTCATTCTAGATGCCGGCGCGCTGATCGCCGTGGAACGGGGAGATCGGGCAACTGCTGCGCTGATTGAGGTTGGCCGCCAGGATGGCCGCGGAATCATCGTTCCTGCTGGAGTCATCGCTCAGACCTGGCGTAACGGACCGCGGCAAGTGAGAGTGGCGCGGCTGCTCAACGCCAACGAGGTGTCCGTCGAGCCGCTCACGGACGCTGCTGCGCGAGCTACGGGGATACTGTGCGGCGCCGCGGATACCACCGATGTGGTGGACGCATCGGTCGTGATAGTCGCCCGGCGCTACAAGGCGACCGTGATCAGCTCCGACCGCGCCGATCTCCTGCGCCTCGATCCAACGCTGCCCGTCGTCGACTGCTGACGCACTGAACGACGACCGCCATCGACTGAGCATCCCACTGCCAAACGTCTGAGCATCGACAGACAGGACTCGACAAAAGATTCCAACATCGATCCCTAGTGGTTCACATAAGCGCCATTATCGAGCATTGAAGAGGCCTGGCCGGCTTCCTCCGTGCCGGATCAAGCTGTGGGCGGCAGCTTGGATGTCAGCTGTACGCGATCGGGTCGCGCGACCGGAGGCCCAAGTCGGCCCAGCGCGTGAAGTCACGATCGCGGCTTGACAGTTCGAGGCCGTGCTCAATTGCGATCGCAGCGAGGTGCGCATCCGTGACGAACCGGACTGACGGCTGCGCGGCCAAGAGGGACTCGAAGATGTCGAGATGGTTGGGTCCGGGCTCAGGGATCCAGGCGCTCGGGCGCGAAAGCCAGGACCGGACGATCGAAAGCGCCGATGCGACCGGGAGCGGCCGCTCCCAGGCCCGCGGCTGAGCCGCGACGCGAACGAATCCCGTCATACATGCCCACGGCAGCCCAACCTGAGCGGTGCCACGCAGCTGGTCCTGGAGCCAATCCCTTGTCGCCTCGTGGTCGGGCGCCGAGGTCATCGTGGCGCCGACCAGGAGGTTCACGTCGACCAGGATCAACGGCGAGCTCGCTCGTCGTCCTCGTCGTCGAGGATCTCCTTCAAGCTCCGCAGGTCCGTGATCAGCATCCGGCCGGGATCGAACGTCGGCAGCGTGTAGGGGCGATCCGGAGCGGCAGCGTCTCGCTCTCGCGTGGCGAGCAGACCAGTTCGCAGCAGCTCGTTGACCTCGTCACGAAGCCCGGTCCCCCGCTCGCGCCGACGGTTCTCGATCGCCGCCGCTACGTCGTCGTCGAGCGTGAGGGTCGTACGCACGGCCTCAGCATATCAGAGCCCGCATCAAGACATCATGTCTTAGATGCGGTAGCATCAAACGTCGCTGTCGCCCTGAGAGCGTCCGGCCTCGGCGTCCCCGGCTCGAGACCCCGCCGCGGCCGGTCGCAGCCACTGTCATTCGACCGTCGTTCTACACAAGCGCCCACCTCGCATGCTTGCGTCAGACAGCTCCTCACGGTGGAATGCACCAGATCCGCTCCGACCACACGCCTGGATCTGGCGCAACGCGACACTCTCGTGCGGCGAGGCAGCGCGGCGTTCGCTGAGCCTTCCATATCGGACACGCGGGCTCGGGTCAG
This sequence comes from Actinomycetota bacterium, assembly GCA_030948875.1. GTDB lineage: Bacteria > Actinomycetota > Thermoleophilia > Solirubrobacterales > Solirubrobacteraceae > Palsa-465. The sequence continues at coordinate 1,885 of JALYZL010000433.1, read as the reverse complement.
AGGCGTGGGTCGACGGGCTCGCTCTCCATCGCGAGGACGCCGAACACGCACTCGTGCACTCGGTAGAGCGGCTCGTGCCGAACGAATCGCACCGGCGCCTCGACGCCGAGTCCGAACTCACGGATCGCAAGCGAGCGCTTGCGTCCGAGGCTGCGGGTTCGCAGGCGATCGATCTGGCCGGGGTCGGCGTACTCGGGGCCGTAGATGATGCGCAGGTACTCGCGGCCTCGGCATTTGATGCCAGGCTGAACGAGGCGTTTGCGCCCTTGGGCGATGAAGCTCATCGGCTTGACGACCATGCCCTCGCCGCCGGTCGCGGTCAACTCCTCCCACCACGCCGTGCCAGCTGCTTGATCCTCGACGTCGGTGACATCGACGGCGTGGCGGCCGGTCGGTTGAAACCAGTCGGGATCGGCCGCGACGAGCCGGTCGCAGTGCTCGAGGTGCCAGGTGTGGTCGCGGGTCGATGAAGACGCCTGTCTCGGCGGCGAGGACGTGGAACGGTGCGAGCCGAAGATCCGATAGGCCGTTGACCGGCCAGACGTAGCGCCGGTACGCGTCGACGTAGTGAGCCACATGTTCGATCCGCTGACGTTGGCGCTCGAGCAGTTGCGTAACGTCGAGGCCGCGGGCCGCGGCGACGTCGAGGGTAGCCACGGTTGCCGAGAGGCCCGCCCGGGCCGCCGCGCGGGGACGCGTACTGCCGACGGATCAGCTCCATTGCCTTCGCCGACCAGGGCAACAGCTCGCAATCGAGCACCAGCCAGCCCGTGCCGAGCTCGTCCCACAGGCCGGCGGATGTGACGGCGCCGCGCACACGGCTCAGCGCAGCCTCCGTATCAGCCGGCGTGTTGAGAAACGGGCGGCCGGTGCGGGTGTAGATGGCGCCGGTCTCGCCGCCATCGGCACCGAAGCGGTCCCGCGCGATGCCTACGTCGCGGCACACGACGACGATCGCCCGCGATCCCATGTGCTTCTCCTCGCAGATCACCAGCGGGACGCCTGCGCTGCGGTACTCCGCGAACGCCTCCTCCGGGTGTTCCAGCAGGTCGGGGCGGCTGGAGGTCGCGGACGGCGCCATTGTCGGCGGCAGGTAGACGAGCCAGCGCGGGTCCGTCGCGAACCGGCTCATGATCTCCAGCGCGGCGGCTGCGTTCTCCTCGCGAACGGTGACCGTCCGTGCGAGCCGGGTCTGGACGATCCGCTTTCCGGCGACGTCGTCGACATCGAGCAGGAACGCCGGCCGGTCTTCATCAGCGGGCGGCGCCGCGTCATCAGGCGATAGGAACGGCTTGGCGGGCTCGTAGTAGGTGCGCCTCGCCGCGACAGAGACGAGTTCGCGCTCAGGCCACCGCAGCGCGGTCAGCCGACCGCCGAACACGCACCCGTGTCGATGTTGATCGTGTCGTTCAGCCACCCCGCCTCGCGGACCGGAGTGTGCCCGTAGACGACCGCGGCCTTCCCACGGTAATCGGCCGCCCACGCGAGCCGGACGGGCAGCCGAACTAGTCGGTCTCCCCGGTCGTCTCGCCGACCAGCGCAAAGTCCCGAACCCGACCGGACGAGCGACCCTGGTAGGCCTCCTTCATCCCCGCGTGCGCGACAACGAGCTTGCCGTCGTCGAGCACAACGTGGCTGACGAGCTTGTCGAGGAAGTCGCGGGCCTGCTCGCGGAACTCGTCCGACTCGCCTCGGAGCTGTTCGAGCGTTTCACCGACCCCGTGAGTGATCTGGACATCGCGGCCCTTGAGCTTGCGGGCGGTTACACCCTGTGACGAGGCTGAAGCGGGCGGCGGCCGTGACGCGTTCGTTGACCTTCCGTGGCTGCGACGCGCGTCGGTGCCGAGGCGCGGGACTCGGCAGCGGGACGTCCAGAGCTCGCGAT
>JALYZL010000395.1 GCA_030948875.1 Actinomycetota bacterium | reverse complement strand
TCGTCTACCACTTCATGTTCGGCCCCGAGTACACGGGCGGCTGCCCGTCGTGCTCGGCGATCGCCGATGGCTTCAACGGCTTCGCCGTCCACCTGGAGCACCACGACGTCGGGATGATCGCGGTGTCCCGCGCCCCGATCTCCGCGCTGCACGCCTACAAGCGGCGGATGGGCTGGACCTTCCCCTGGGCCTCGTCGCTGGACAGCGAGTTCAACTTTGACTTCAACACCTCGTTCACCGAGGACGAGCAGCGCTCGGGGACCGTCGACTACAACTACCGCCCGACGGACACGACGTGGCTCTGGGAGCGCGACGAAGAGGGCCGCGCTGCCGAGCACGCCGCGATGACCGGCACCGACAGGGCCACGTACACCCGCGAGCAGCCCGGCGTGAGCGCGTTCGCACTCGAGGACGGCGTTGTCTACCACACCTACTCGGCCTACGCGCGCGGCCTGGACGCGCTGTGGGGCATGTACCAGTGGCTCGACCGGGCGCCGAAGGGGCGCAACGAGACCGGGGCGTGGTTCCGCCGGCGGGACGAGTACTAGCGAGCGAGCTTATACCGCCGAGCGGTTCTCCGGTCACGGACTGGGGGCCGGGCGACTCGGCTGAGAAGCCGAGCCGGCTCGGTTATGTGGGCCGCTTCCCGCCGAGTCGGGTGCGGTCAGGGGATCAGGCCGATGTCTTTGGGCATGCTCATGCGCTACGGTGAGCGGCTGGGCGGAGCGTCGACATGGTCGTTATCGGGCGCAGCGCCGGTGGCGTATAGCTCGCCGGTCGGTAGCGATGAGGCGAGCAGACGGACAGCGACGCCGTTGCGTGCGATGCATCGCGGGCAGTGCTCGATCGTCAACCAGCTTGTCTCGGGCTTGATCGTCAACCCGCAGCGAGGGCAGTTCAGGTGGGGGGTCTGGACACCGTTCAACGCTGAAACCCGCTGGGGTTGACGTATGTCCGGTGTGTGATTGGGTGGCGCGTCATCCAGCATGCGCTGCCTCGGCAGTGTCCGGTTGGTCGTCCTTGGGAGCGTCGAGGAGTTCGAGCACGAACGACTCGATCGCGACGTCCGGGTTGACGTGGTTGGAGCTCATGAACGCGGACACCGTCCTGCCCGTCAGGCGCTCGACGATCTCGATCAGCTCGGTGCGCATCGACTCCTGGTAGGTACGGCGAATCGCGAGCACGGCTTCTTCTTTGCCGTCGCGCACCAGGCTGCGCTCTCCTTTCGTCATCGAGTCGTGCAAGACGCACACGATCAGGTTCTCGTGCACGTAAGTGCGCGACTTCGTCGCGCCGCGACCGGTGTACTCCGCGAACAACGCGACGATCGCGTTGGAAAGCGCAGCAGAAAGATCTCCCGGAGTAGCCATCATCGTGTTTCCCGACGGCGGTCTGCAGCGACGGCGCGTGAGCGTGAACTGGACCGTGCGTCGCGGCCGGCTAACTCGCTAGGCAATCTCGCCAGCAGACGCGCGGTGCGCTGGCCGGTTCTCGCCAGCGTAGGCGTGCTCGCGCCGGCCGGCCGCGGCGAGCGCTCGTTCAGCGCGCTGATGGCCGCCGAGTTGAGGGCGCCTCCCTTGCGCGATCTGTGCATCCGTGAACTCTTTCTGGCTCCGCAGGAGCCAACTAGGCGTCACGGACCAGAATCTGGCGGCCAGCGTGTGACCGCGAACTCGTTCCGCCTCGAGGGCCGCAATCCCTCGCGCGATCTCTCGATCGCGCATCAAGGACCGCTGTGCAACCAATCCTAGCGCCACGAACTCCCGTATCGAAGTCGATCGCAACATTCCACGCGGCACCGACATCGGCCGCTTCGACGCTCTCGTGAAGTGCCGCCCGCCACCCCCTGCGACGCCCTTTCGCGCGAGTCTCCCTGCGGCCGTGGCGCCGGCCGCGCGGGCCGCCAGCGTGTCTATCCGGCGGGTTCGACGAGTTCGAGCGAGCCGAACCCCTCGAGTGGTCCGTCGACGAAGAAGATCTCCATCGTGATGTCGGGCTCGACGTGGGCTTGTGAGAGGAACGCGAGCACCTTCCGGCCGGAGAGCTCCTCGATCGTGTCCGTGAAATGCTTGGTCATCATGCGCTGGAAGTCGTGGCGCATCTCGACGACACGGTCGGGCTCGCCGCTGTCCATGATCGTCTTCTCCAACGAGGTGAAGCCGCTACCGCGCATCACGACGACGATCAGGTCGTCCAGCGCGTAGGTCTTGGCCTTCATCGGGCCGCGGCCGTAATGCTCGCGGAGGATCGCGACGATCCGGGTCGAGATCTCAGCCAGCAGCTTCCCGCCGCCGAGTGGCGCCCGCCCAGCTTCTCCTGAAGAGGCTTCCATCGGTTCCGCTCCCGTGTCCAGACGGGCCCGTAAGGCCTCGTCCGTCCGTCGATTGAGCTTTCTCGGGCCTGGTCTGTGGCCGTCCTAGAACTCCACGATCCATGCCGTCAACCGATGGTAGCGCGCTCCCGCTGGACGTCAATCGAACGAGAACAGCCGCGCCTTTTTTTGGTAGCCACCGTTCGAGATCGTCACGCCGCGTCAGCCAGGAGTGTGGCACCCAGATCTCGGCGGGTCGTCCACGTTCGGTT
>JALYZL010000376.1 GCA_030948875.1 Actinomycetota bacterium | reverse complement strand
GCCGCGGAGTCTGCGCGGCCGCCGCCAGGAGGTACTGATGCAGGTGCCACGCACGGTCGGCGCGGACGACGGCAAGGCCGGCGGAACGCAGCGCGGGCACCGTGTCCGTGTCCGGGCGATCGATCGCCCCGACGCCCAGGACGTCGAGCTGGTGGAGGCGCTCGAGGCTCGCCGCCAGGAGCAGCGCCTTGATCGCAGCGCCGTCGGCGTCCACCTGCACCACATCGAACTGCGGCGTGTCCGTCGCCAGGCGGTCGTCGGCGCCGCTGAGCTCGAGCAGCCCGTCGCGGAACTCCGAGCCGGCGCGGTGGGCCGCCGCGAGGCGGTCGCCCGACAGCGTGCAGCGCGTCCGCGGCGCGATGTCGCTCGTACGCGTCGCCCCGTCCCAGCGCGGCACGACCCGGACCGAGCCCGGGTCGGCGGCGGGGCGGTCGATGCGCAACCGCACGACGACGCCGAGGCGGCGCAATAGCTCCGGGTAGTCGCCCAGCGCCCCGAGCGCCTGGTGGAAGTCGAGCCTCGGGATCTGCGGCGACGGCTCTGCCTGGGGAGTCGGGTTGGGGACCTCGTCGCGCTCGAAGAAGCGCTTGGCCCGCGCGAAGTCGTAGCTCGTGCTGCGGCTGGCGAGCGCGGCGGACATCGTGCCCTGCGGCGCCGACGGCGCGACGACGAGGTTGGCGGCCAGCTCCTGCTCGAGCTGGTCGAGGAACGGCAGGCTCGGGCTCCCGAGCGGCGGCTTGGCCTGGTAGGGCGACGGGTGGACGACGCGGGGGAGGCTCACCTTCGGCTTGGTCGGGTCCGGCGGGGACGCCTGGCTCTGGTCAACCGCGCGCTTGAGGAGCGTAAAGAGCAGGCCGAGCAGGAAACGCAGAAGCCTCGGCAGCCGCCCGTACAGCGGCCCGAGCACGGCGCCGAGCAGCTCGATCAGCCGCAGCAGCCAGGCAAGGCACCCGTCGGGCTGCGGTTCGTCCGGGGGCGTCTCGGGGGGCACGGGAAGCTGCGTCGGGCTGCGCGGCGGGGCCGCGCGCTCGTCCCCGACGCGCACGTCGGTGATCGGCCCGAGCGTCTGCCTCGCTCCGTCGAGCGCGCTGCGTGGCGGCGGCGCGGTCGGGTTGGCCTGGCCGATCTGCGCGTAGAGCTGCTTGAGGTAGCCAAGGACGAAGCGGGTCGGATAGCTCTGGATCTGGCGGTTGCTCAGGTCGCGGAACGTCCACGGCCGCACGAACGTCGTCGCGCGGAACAGGTGGTCCCACGTGTCCTTGTCCAGCGCCGCCGGCGGGACGACGGTCGCCGCGTGGCGGGTGCCGTCCGCCAGCTCGACCTCGAAGCTCAGGTGCGTGTCGAGCGTCTGCGGCCAGTGCTCCCACTCGGGGAAGTCCGAGAGCGCGTACTCGGTGCCCGCCGGGGCACCCACGCCGAGCCGGGGGGAGACGAACACCTCGAGCTCGAGCGTGTTGTTGGTCGCGCTGCGCGGCAACGCCGTCCACAGGACCTGCTGGTCAGGCATACGCTGCGCAGTACTCCGCCCACGGGTCGGTGAGCTGGCCGGCGGGATCTGTGTAGGGACCCATAAGCTCCTCGAAGGTGGGGTCGCTGTCCGAGCCCGCGAATTGGCGCTCGCACGAGACCTCCACGGAGAACGAGAACAGGAAGACGTCGATCTCCACCGAGATCGTCGCTTTGCCGTACGCCTTGCCCTTGTCCTTATAGGTGAAGGAGAGGTTGAGCTCGATCGACGCCGAGATGAGGCCGAGGACGGACATGTTTCCGCCCAGCCGCAGGTACCCGCTGAGCGTGCATCCCTTGCCGCTCTCGATCTTGAAGTAAACGCCGGCCATCACGTGGACCCCGCCCTGGGCGACGCCGAGGTTGATCGCCGCGCTGGCCCCGAACTCGAGCGCGGCCTCGAGCATCTGCACGCCGTTGGGGTCGATCGAGATGCCGAAGAAGCCGCCGCCGCCGAACAGCGAGACGGTCAGACAGAACGGCTCGGCCCGCGTGCAGAAGTTGAACGAGACGGTGAGCGCACCGTCGACGAACGGGAGCGAGAAGCCCGCGCCAAGGCTGATGTTCTGAAGCGTGAAGACGCCGACGGCCAGGTCGGGGAGAGCGAGCGAGAAGCTCGCCGTTATGCCTGCCGGCGTGATGTCCAGCGCGGGCGGATCGCTGAACCCGTTGAGCGGGATGATCGACTTGAGCGTCTCGACGAACGACAGCGGGCCGACGAATCGGATGTCGCCCATCTGGACGTTGACGTCGGGCTTCTTGCCCGCATCGGCCGAGAATCTGAGCTCATTGAAGCGGATCTCGATGAAGGTCGTCCCGCCGAGCAGGTGGACCTCGAAGTTCCGTATGAACGAATCGATTGTCGCCTTCGGCGTCCCGGGCGAGCGAGCGTCGATCGTCGCCGACAGCTCGATGTCCGTACTCGTGCCAACGACGAAGATCGGATCTGAGGGCGGGAAGCTCTGCGGCGTCGGCTTCCACACCTGCTTGGCGACGAGCGCATCGGCCGCGCCCTCGGTCACGAGCCGCGGCACGTCGCTCGGGCTTGTGCCCGTGATCATCGCCAGCACCTGGTCCAGCGTGAAGACGCCGAAGAGCTTCGGCGCGGCGCGGGCGAAGAACGCCTTCGGGTCGAACGTCCCGCCCGCGAGCTGCCCGAGGTCCTTGGCCGCGCCGCCGACCGGCCCGAGTTGGCGCGAGAGCCCCTCGATGCTCATGCTCGGCTGCATGACGCCGCCGGAGCGGTCGCCGATCTTGCTGAAGTCCAGCGGCGTCGATGTACCCGGGGCGAACTGGGCGATCACCTCGTTGACGTTGCTGCCGCCGAGGCCATGCGCGATGTAGGTGTCGTGGTAGGAGATCTTCGCCGTGCCCTTCTGCCCCGCGACGATGTCCAGCGCGGGCGAGCTAATGACCGCGTGCATGAGCTCGGGCCAGAAGCCGGGCTGGTCCTGCGCCGGCGAGCTGACCGGCGGCGGCTTGGGCATGTTCTTGCGCGGCGGCGCGGTGAAGCGCAGCGCGGTGGCCGGGTATGTCGTGTCGCCCGTCGGCCCCGGAGCGATGGCAAGGTGTGCGCCGCGCGCGTCGAGCTCGCTCTCGGCTGCCGCGTCGTACAGACCCTTGGCCTTGAGAATCGTCGTCGCGTCCCACCCCTTGGTGGAGATGATGAAGACCAGGGGCGTGAGCAGGTCGATCGTGTGGCCTTCGACGTCCGTGCTCCGCGTCTTGAACAGGAACGGGTGGGTGTGACCGTATGGGGTGATGAGAAAGCAGTCGCCGCCGTCGCCCAGGTCCGGCGTGATGAGCGTGCGAATCTGCACCTCGGACAGCGGCATCGTGTGCGCCTGGCCGGCGGGCGCGGCGCCGGGAGCGAACGTCTTGACCGGACGGCGCACCATCACGATGGTCCGCTTGAAGATGACGGGCGGGTTGCCGCGGCCGTTGGTCCACTTGCGCTCGGAGATCTGGATCTTCACCGCGAGGTGCCCGAACGGGTAGAGGAACCCCGCATTGACGATGCGCACGTAGTGGTCGCGGCCCTGGGTCGCGCGGTGGACCCACTGCAGCAGGCTCGTGATCGCCGTCGGCGGATCCCAGTCGCCCTGTACGTCGAGCCAGCCGCCGAGCGCGCTGACCGCGAGGTGGTTGACCGCGAATGGCACCGCCGAGTAGGAGGTCCCGGTCTCCAGCGCGTAGCGGCGGTTGCCGGACAGGTGGACGATGTCCGATCGGTCGCGCTGGCTCATCGTGACGATCGGGAACGGCTCGGTGTCGCCCTTGTCCGGGCCTGTCCACTTCGGACTGTTGGGGTTCCACGGCGGCCCGTCGCCCTGGCGCAGCCAGATCGCCCGGGCGCTCGCCGCGTCCCGGTCGGCAGCGGGCGCGAGCTCGGTGTGCCAGAGCTCGTTGCGGTCGCCGACGCTCGCCGGGGACGGACGGTGCACGAAGCGGGCATCCGACTCTGGGCTGATGATGAGCCGGAACGGGAGCTCCAGCCCGGTCTGGTTGGGGCCCGGCTGCGTTAGGGCCGGTGGGTCGAAGATCGACCGCAGAAGGGCAAGGAGGTTGAGGCAGCCTCCGGGGACGGGGCCACGCGCGGCGCTGGGAACGACCTCGAGCGCGCTCGCCGACAGCAGCGTAAGGATGTCCGGGAGCCGGAAGGGGATCGGCAGTGCGGACGGGTCGATCCGGAAGGCAATCTGCGACGGGCCGGCGATGCGCGAGTCGGCATTGCCGAGACCTCTGTGTATCGACGCGGCCATCGCGCGCTGCTCAGGGAAGGCCTCCTCGGCGACACTCTGCGGCGGAAAGTGGACGACGACGATCGCGTCTGCGCTGCCACTGGGAATGAGTGTGCGGTTCGACGCGGTGCCGCTGACCGTGATGCCCACGAACTCGAGTTCGCAGACCAGCAGGTCATCGGCGCGGATGACGCTGAAATGGTTCGCCATGGCCCCCAGCGGTTCGAAATGGACGGGGCCGCAACCTACCAGAGCGGATTAGGTTGTCAACGAATATCTACGCCCGCTGCCCCGGGGCGGCAGTAACGGATGGCTGCCAAGGCGCGGGCCGCCGACTCATATGGGAACATATGTTCGTGTCGTATGTCGAGCTCCATTGCCACTCCGCGTTCTCCTTCCTGGACGGCGCGTCGCTTCCCGATGAGCTCGTGCCGGCGGCGCTCGAATTGGGCTACGAGGCGTTGGCGCTCACCGACCACAATTCCGTTTCTGGGTCGATGGAGTTCGCCGTCTCTGCCCAGGGGCTCGGGTTGCGAGCGATCCATGGCGCCGAGGTCGACCTCGATGACGGCCGCCATCTGACCCTGCTGGTGGAGGACGCCGTCGGTTGGAGCAGCCTGTGCCGAATCCTCGTGCGCGCGCACGCGCACACGCGAGAGGGCCCCGGCGCGTCAGCGTCGCGCGCTCCCTCGCAGGCGAGCGTGCCGCTCACCGAGGTGCTCGAGCATGCCAAGGGCCTGGTCTGCCTCAGCGGATGCGCGCTGCGGGGCGTCCATGACGAGCCGACGTTCATGCGCTTGCGTGAGGCGTTCGGGCGCGATCGGCTGCGGATCGAGCTCCAGCGACCGTTTCTGCGCGATGACCGGGCGCGTAATCGCCGGCTCGCGAGGATGGCGGAGCGGCTTCGCGTGCCCTGCGTGGCGACGGGCAATGTACACGCGCACGGGCGTTCGCGTGCGCCGCTGCAGGACGCCTTCGTGGCGGTGCGGGTGCACGCGACGCTCGACGCCTCAGAACCGGAGCGGCGGGGCAACTTCAGCCATGTCCTCACGTCCCCGTCGGCGATGGCAGCCCGCTTCTCCGAGTATCCCGAGGCAGTGGCGGAGTCGGCTCTGCTCGCCGATCGCCTGCGCTTCGATCTCGGCGCCGATCTCGGCTACCGCTATCCGGGAGCGGAGGATGCGGGCGCGATGCGCAAGCTCTCCGAGCTGTGCGGGGCGCAGCTCGAGGATCGCTACGCGGACGCCGAAGCGGGCATTCGCGATCGTGCCGCCGCGCGCCTGGAGGAGGAGCTGCGCCTGATCGACGCACTCTCGCTGCCCGGTTTCTTCCTGCTCCATCACGATCTCCTCGAGCTCGCGCGGGAGGTGGCGGCGGAGGTGAGGGGACCCGACACCGCCCGCGCCCTCCTGCCCCCGGGACGGGGTCGGGGCTCGAGTGTGTCCTCGATCGTTTGCTACCTAACCGGTCTCTCCCACGTCGACCCGATCGCCAACGAGCTGCTGATCGGGCGCTTCCTGAACGAGGAGCTGACCGCGCTCCCCGACATCGATCTCGACTTTCCCCGCGACGTGCGCGAGGTGCTGATCCCGCGCGTGCACGACCGCTACGGGCGCGACCGATCGGCGCTCGTGGCGGCTTTCCCGACTTACCGCGCCCGCGGCGCGATCCGCGAGCTCGGGAAGGTGCTGGGTCTGCCACCCGGGGAGATCGAGCGGGTCGCGCGCGGGAGCGAGGGGTGGGATGCGCGCGATGTGGGGGCAGATATCGAGAACGCGTTCGGGGGAGGCGCTGCCGAGACGAAGGGGCCCGGCGGGCGGGGATGCGGTCCTGCCGGCCCCAACCCCCGGTCCACTGGCCGCTGGGCCTGGCTCGCACGTCTGGCCGCCGAGGCGCAGGGGCTCCCGCGACACCTCTCCCAGCACTCGGGCGGGATGATCGTCGCCACGC
>JALYZL010000371.1 GCA_030948875.1 Actinomycetota bacterium | reverse complement strand
CGGACGTAGAGGTCGGGCTTGAGGATGTTGCGTCCGCCCATCGGGGCATGAAAATGAGTCTCGAGGGCTGCTGGTCGGGAATCGGCGAGCTATCGTCGGGTTACCGGGACAGGGGCTTCTCAGGGAGAACGCATGGTGGGCAGGCCGTTTGTGGACGATGGGCGTGTTGAGCCCGGGCAATTCAGTGGCCGCCCCTGCGACTTGTCCGGTTGCGCTTCGAGCGCGGATCCGTCGGTGTCGTTTGCCCTGTGCGTCTCCCGCGTCATGGTGATCGTGTTTGGAGGAGGTGGTTGTGGTGAGGTCGATCGCGTTGGATGTGCACCTCGAGTTTTGTGAGGTCGCGATCGTTGAGGATGGTGTGTGTCGCTCCGGGGGCCGGGTCGAGACCCGGCCGGAGCAGCTCGAGCTGTTCGCGCGTGGTCTCGCGCCTGATGATCGGGTCGCGCTTGAGGTGACGGGCAACGCGTGGGAGATCGCGCGGATCATCGAGCCGCACGTCGCGCAGGTCCTTGTCGTGAGTCCGTCGGACACCGGGATTCGCCAGGCCAGGGCGAAGACCGACCGGCTCGACGCCAGAACACTCGCGAGGCTGTTGGCGGCGGGTTCGCTGGACGGCGTGTGGATGCCTGACCGGTGGACGTGGGTCATGCGCCGCCGTCTCTCGCTTCGCGGCCAGCTCGTTTGGGCGCGCACGCGGGCCAAGAACGAGATTCACGCGGTCTTGATGCGCCAGCTCGTCGGTCGCGCGCCGTTCAGCGACCTGTTCGGCGTGAAGGGCCGGGCGTGGCTGAATGGCCTTGAGCTCGCCGAGGAGGAGCGCGAAACGGTCGACGCGGGGATGCGCCAGATCGAGTTTCTCGACCAGGAGATCGCTGGCGTTGAGCAGCTGATCGCTCAAGCCGCGCTGGGGTCCCGGGAGATTCGGCGGTTGATGGGCGTGCCCGGGGTGAACGTGATCGTCGCTGTGAGCTTTCTCGCCGCGATCGGCGACATCACCCGGTTTGAGAACCCGCGCAAGCTCGTCGGGTACTTGGGCCTGGACCCGCGGGTCCGCCAGTCTGGGACTGGGCCGGCCGTACACGGCCATATATCCAAGGAAGGATCCGTGCGGGCCCGGCACGCCCTGGTCGAGGCGTGCTGGACAACGGTCCGCCAGCCCGGGCCGATGCACGCCTTCTACCAGCGCGTCCGCGCCCGCCGCGGCCACTCAGTCGCGATCGTCGCGGCCGCCCGCAAACTCGCGTGCCTGTTCTGGTGCCTGCTGAGCAGGGAGGAGGACTACGCCTACCAGCAGCCGTCGCTGACCAAGAAGAAGCTGCGGCGTCTGGAGATCACCGCCGGCCACGAGCGTTACACGCCGCAGGCCGCCGGGATCTGGAAAGCACGCGACGCTGTCCGTGAGGCCGAGCGCGAGCTCGCTCGCCAGGCCGAGGCTGCCTACGCCCGGACCGTCCGCGACTGGCAAGCCGCCCAGGCAGCAAAGGCGGGCGCGAGTGTGACACCGGGGCACGCATCAAAGAAGCCCTCGAAGGGCAAAGTCGCGCGGCAGACCACAAGCCCCTGACGTCTGCGCTTCGCTTCGTCAGTCACTCACGCCCACAGCGAACGATCCCACAACCCGACCCGTCCGGCAACCCCCGACCCGGGGGGCCACGACTCCCCTGATTCGCCCGTCCGATCCCAAGCCGGCGACCCGGCGAACGGCTCAGAACACCCTACAACGCGCCGTCCCCGAGCCGACCCGGCCCTCCAGGCCGAAAACGAGTCAATCATGAGGGCGGAGCGGAAACCGCCCTCAACAACAAATTATGGGCGGCAGCGCGACCGCTGACGCTGTCCCCGAAGCCGAGAAAAGATCCGAAAGGCCTTGACTGGTTGGTAAATGCGTTCAGGCCGCCACCGCCTTCTCCAGCGTGACGCGGTGTCCGAGACGCTCGAGCTGGGCGACGAGGCGCTTGGCGACGCGTTCGGGGTCGGCGCGTCGCGCGAAGTAGCCGCCGCCGAGGTCGCGGTAGGGGACGTCATCGGCGAGGACGTGGTAGGCGGCGATCAGCATCGAGTGGGCGACAGCAACGATCGCCTTCATGTGCCC
>JALYZL010000348.1 GCA_030948875.1 Actinomycetota bacterium | reverse complement strand
CCTTGTACGCCGGGCCCGCCGGTGGCGCCGATCGCGCCGGTGGCTCCCGTGGCGCCGACCGCGCCCGTGAGGCCCTGTAGCCCCGTCAAACCAGTGAGGCCGGTGGCGCCGGTCGTGCCGGTAGTGCCGGTAGTGCCGGTCGTGCCGGTCTTGCCGTTGGCGCCGGTCTTCCCGGTCAGCCCGGGCCGACCCCGGAGCCCGCGCGCGGTCGGGCAGACGGGTGGCGTCGTGTGGACGCACTTGTTGGGGTGCGCGCTGACCCTGCCGGTGAACCCCACCGGGGCGCAGGGCGGGCGTGGGGTGGTGGGACAGGCGGCGCCTTCGGCGATGCCTGCCGAACCGAAAGCAACAACCGGAGTGATGGCCAGGAGCAGGAGCTTCCGGCAACGGGAGACAAACATACGCTGGACCTGGCTTCCTCGATACGAATCGATGGGTGGGGAGGAGGCCAAGCGCCAATCCGGTAAGCCGGGTGGCTTTGTGATCGCCGGAATGGACTCGTCCCCCCCGTTATCGTCCAGTGGCAGCCAGACCTTTACCCCTCTGGCCAAATGGCTTCAGATCGAGCTCGCTGCTAAGCAAACCGCGCCACCATGCCGATAGCAGACGCAAGGTCGCAGGACGGGGACCCTTTCCCCATCCCAGAGCTGTCATCGGGTGTCCAGGCCGCCATCGAGGAGACACGGTCATGAGCATTCCCAGGTGTCTCGCGGTGCGGCCGGCCGCAACTCTCCATCACCTCGCGGCCATCGGACTCCTCGCTCTGGTGTGCATCCTCAGTGGTGTGACGGCGGGTTCGGCCGTCGCCGCGAGTCCGGTCCGCCACGTTCGCGCGACCCAGGAGCTCACCAGCCTTCTCTTCCCGCACCTTGCTTATCGCTCGCCCAGGACGAGCTCCCCGGTCCTCGCTTCGCTGCCGGCGCAGACGCCGATCACCGGTGAGCAGACCACCCTTCCGGTGGTCGGACGGGCGGTTGGCGGCAACGGCCGGCGCTGGTTCGAGGTGATGCTGCCGGGACGTCCCAACAGCTCAACCGGCTGGATCACTCAAGGGGGCACGAGCACGTCGGTCACGGGCTGGCACATCGTCGTAAGCCTGTCTCAGGCGCACATGTGGGTATACCTCCACGGTCGCCGGTGGCGCGATTTCGCCGGTGTCGTGGGCAAGCCCTCGACGCCGACCCCGACCGGCAATTTCTTCGTGCAGGAGACGGTGGACATGCCGAGCACTGCGGCCGGCGGTCCGTTCGCGCTCGCCCTCAGCGCGCGCTCGAACGCCCTCCAGGAGTTCGACGGCGGACCGGGCCAGATCGCGATCCATGGGCGAGATCTCCTCGGCGGGACGCTTGGACAAGCTCAGTCTCACGGCTGCATGAGGCTTGCCACGGCCGCCATCACCTGGCTGGCGGCGCGCATCGGACCCGGCGTACCCGTGACCATTCGCAACTAGTGGTTCGTCCTGCAAGTTTGCTGTCAGATTGGTCTGCGATAGGGGTTTCTAGGTTCGCTCGCGATGGCTCCGGCACCCCCGAGCACATCGTCGGCGGCTTTCTCCGCGGCAGGCGGGCCGGCATGGAGGACACGCCCAGCGCCACCGCGACGACGGCCCTCATCGCTCAAGCCGACCACGACCCGACCAGCCACACCGTGCTCAGCCGCGTCATCGCCGACCGCCGCGCCGCCCTCAACGGACTGCTGGAGCCCTCCGCCGTCAGCATCGACGCCGACCAGTACGCCAGCCTGTGGGGTCCCGTGCTCTTTCAACGGTTCTTCGCCCGCCAGCCCGCTACTGACAAACTCATCGACCACCTGGTCACAACCTGGTCCAAGAATCGCTGAGACCAGCCGGGGAACCGGGAACGCCCGCCATTCCGGCTGACCCCGAGATGACCGCTGTTCGCCGATAACGGCCACGTCGGCCGGACCGGTCGCAGAATCGGCATTTATGAGTCCGCATCAATGCAGGTATGTGACGCGCCGCCGCCGCCACCTCCTCCTCGCCAAACTCGGGCACTGGGTGCTTGCAGGCTCCTTACAAGCGATCTGGTCGAAGCGGTAGAGGCAGCGAACTCGTGCTGGGTCTCGCAGCGGACGAACACCGACAGTCCGACCTCGACATCGACCGGCCGCCGGTCTGCTGAAGAACCAGCCGTCTCCCCGACGATCACCCGTGGCCCCAATTGGTGCAACGCACCGACGCGGGGAAAGCGAGCTGTACACGACCGCGATCGCGTTGGCGGAGAATCGCTTTGGCGTCGAGTGCCTTGCCGAGGGCCGTCGAAAGGTACTCCTAAGGACCACGGCGGATGAGGTGTTCGGGAACTTCGCGGAGCACGTGTTGCCGTTCGATGCCAGGGCGGCTCTGCGGTACGCCGCGATCGTGTCAGGCCGCGACCGGGTTGGCCGCCCGATCGACGGTTTCGATGCGCAGATCGCTTCGATCTGCCGGGAGCACCGGGCCACGCTGGCCACGCGTAACGGCGCCGACTTCGGACACACGGGGATACATGTCATCGACCCGTGGCAGGGCGAGCCCCGAGTCCCGAGAGACGAGGCGGGATGATCTCCTGGCCGGTGCTTGTTCCGCCTCCGGATCGCGTGTTAGCAGTCGCGATACAACCGCGCCGCGTGTCCGCCACCGTTTCGCAGCAGAAGTGTCAGGGGCCGCGGACGGTGGCTCGAGCATTGCTGTCCAGACATGCGTAGCCGCTCGGTCGCGAGCCACACACGTTGAGGTCCGGGGCCGCACGGATACGTTGTCGGCGCCGCCGGCCAAACCGTTGGACCCGCTCACGAATTGCGGTGCCGACCGGAATCAATTCCTGTGCCCCGCCGGTGCGCGCGAGATCGGCCAGCGATCTGCGGCGGACCGGGCCCGCCGAGGCTCGCGAGCGCGGCGTGCGCCGGCGTGGCGGCGACATTCGCGCCGGGTCGCGAACTTGGAGCCGCAATAGACTCCGGGTTGCGGACACGGCTGCTCGAGGCTCGGGCGCCGGGGGGTGCTCCTGGGTCGAACGGGCGCGGCTCGCAAGGGAGCCTAGAATCTCCCGCCCGTGGACGACGCCGAGATCGCCTTTGACGAGCGCGGCCTCGTTCCGTGCGTGATGCAGGACTGGCGCACGGGCGAGGTACTGACGCTCGCTTACATGAACGCCGAGGCGCTGCGGCGCACGCGCGAGACGGGCGAGATGCACTTCTTCAGCCGCTCGCGCCATGAGCTCTGGCACAAGGGCGCCACCTCGGGGAACACGATGGCGGTCAAGGCGATCCGCTACGACTGCGACGGCGACACGCTGCTCGCCCTCGTCGAGCCTCGCGGTCCGGCCTGCCATACCGGTGAGCGGACGTGCTTTCACCGTGGGGAGCTCGCTCCCTACGAGGTGCTGGCGACGCTCGAGCGGACGATCGCCGAGCGCGCGGCGACTCGGCCCGACGGGTCCTACACGGCAGCGCTGCTCGCCGACCCTGCACGGATCGGCGAGAAGGTCCAGGAGGAGGCCGAGGAGGTGGCGCGAGCCGCCCGGGAGGAGTCCGACGAGCGCGTCGCCGAGGAGGCCGCGGATGTCATCTACCACCTCGCTGTTCTCCTGAGCAGCCGTGAGCTGACGCTGGCCGACCCGGAGCGGGTGCTCGATGGCCGTAGCCGGCAGTGAGGCCGCGTCCGCGGAACCGGCGTCGCCGTCGCTCGAGCAGGTCCGTGAGCTCGCGCGCACGCACAATCTGATCCCGGTCCGCGAGACCTTCGTCGACGACTGCGAGACGCCCGTCTCGGCGTTCCTCAAGCTGCGCGAGGACGGACCCGCCTTCCTGCTCGAGTCCGCTGACCAGGGGAGGGTGGGGCGCTACTCGTTCATCGGCTTTCGCCCGCGCAAGGTGCTGCGGTGGTCGCTGGGCGACCCGGGTGACCCGTACGCGCTCGCCGCCGCCGAGCTCGACCGCTACCGGCCGGCCCCGCTCGCGGGGGAGTTGCCGCCCTTCGCTGGGGGCGCGGTCGGTGTGTTCGCCTACGACCTCGTCCGGACCGTCGAGCCCCTCGGCGAGCCGAACCCCGATCCCGTCGGCGTTCCCGATCTCGCGCTCATGCTCACCGACACCCTGCTGGTGTTCGACCACCTCAAGCACACCGTCACCGTGCTCGCCAACGTGTACCCCGAGGACGACATCGAGGCCTCGTACGCCGCCGCGGTGGAGTCGATCGCCGAGGTGCGCTGGCGCCTGTCGGGCCCGGTGCCGCGCCCAGCGCGCCGGCCGGAAGCCGGGAGGGTGGTCCCCGAGCTCGTTCCCAACATGCCCCGGCCCCAGTTCGAGTCGATGGTGGCTCGGATCATCGAATACATCTACGCGGGCGACGCATATCAGGTGGTGCCCTCGCAGCGCTGGTCGGCGCCGGTGCCCGTCGAGGCGTTCTCGATCTACCGCGGGCTCCGCGTCGTGAACCCGAGCCCGTATATGTACTTCCTCGACTTCGGCGACTTCGAGGTCGCCGGGGCGAGCCCCGAGCCGCTGATCACGGTGAGCGGCCGCGAAGTCTCGACCCGGCCCATCGCCGGCACTCGCCCGCGCGGCGCGACCGTCGACGAGGACCGCCGGATGGCCGAGGAGCTGCTCGCCGACGCCAAGGAACGGGCCGAGCACGTGATGCTCGTCGATCTCGGGCGCAACGACCTCGGGCGGGTGTGCGAGTACGGAAGCGTCGAGGTTGAGAGCTTCATGGCGGTGGAGAACTACAGCCATGTCATGCACATCGTCTCGAGCGTCGTCGGCCGCTTGCGCGATGGGGTGGGGGCGCTCGATGCGTTGCGTTCCGTCCTGCCGGCCGGCACGCTCTCGGGCGCGCCCAAGGTGCGGGCGATGCAGATCATCGACGAGCTCGAGCCCGTCAAGCGCGGCGGGTACGGCGGCGCGATCGGCTGGCTCTCCTACGCCGGGGACCTCGACACCGCGATCCACATCCGCACCGTCGTGGTGAAGGACGGCGTGGCCCATGTGCAGGCGGGCGGCGGGACGGTGGCCGATGCCAAGCCTGAGGCGGAGTACTGGGAGTCGGTGGCGAAGTCGAAGGCGGTGATGTCGGCGATTGAGGTGGCGGTGGGGCAGGCAGATTGGCTGTAGTCGGGTGGGCGGG
>JALYZL010000345.1 GCA_030948875.1 Actinomycetota bacterium | reverse complement strand
CGGCGCACGACGCCCTGACCGGGGTGCTGAACCGGGGGGCCTTCCAGCGCATCCTCGATGATGCGGCGGCGCGGCCAGGGCGTGTGCCGGGGACGCTGGCGGTGCTCTTCGTCGACCTGGACGACTTCAAGGCGATCAACGACGGGCTCGGGCACGCGGCGGGCGACCTGGCGCTGATGGCGGTCGCCCGGCGGCTGGTGGACGGCGTGCGGCCGGGGGACGCGGTGGCGCGCTTCGGCGGGGACGAGTTCGTCGCGCTGCTGGATGGCCTGAGTGGGGGGCGGGAGGCGATCGCGGTGGCGGAGCGGCTGGGGGCGGCGATCCGGGAGCCGATCGGCATCGGGGGGCGGCTGGCGGTGCGGTCGAGCATCGGGGTGGGGGTCTGGGCGACGGGGATGGACGGGGAGGGGCTGCTGCGGGCGGCGGACCGGGCGCTGTACGCGGCGAAGGCGGCGGGCAAGGGGCGGTATGGCCTCTTCCCGGCGCTCCGCATCGTCCGCGAGACATAGACCACCCCGACCGGCCGCCTCCCGCCCAACCCTCCATGTTTCCGCAACCACCGCTACACATAGACTCAAGTATCATTATCGCTTATAGTCCACCTCGTGTTCTGCTCGACTTGACACGGAGGTCTCGCCCGATGCATCGAAAACCATTCCGACAAACGTTCGTGTTGGCTGCCGCCCTCGCCGCCGCCGTGGCCACGCCGCTCCTCCCCCCGCTCGCCGAGGTGGACGCCGCCGGAACCGGCAATCCCGCCCTGCTGCGCGGCGCGATCGCCGCGCCCGACAAGGCCGCGGGGGTCATCGTGCAAGGGAAAACGAAGGGGCCGGGTAGCGACACGGCCTATTGGGATGCGTACTGGGACACCGCCACCTAGGACGCCTCCCGGGACGTTTCACCGAGCGTCGATCGGGTGTCGTCAGCGGGGGGGTATCGCCCGGGGAGGATCGGGAACGGATGGAGCGGTATGCGCTGCCGACACGCGCCTTCATCATCGCCGCCATCGCCGGGATAGCCGCACTGGCCGCGCTCGTCGTCCCGCCCGTCTGGGACCTCCCGCGCGCGTGGTCGGCCTGCGTCGTGGTCGCGGCCGTGGCAGGGACCGTCGCGGCGCTGGCGCTCGTCATCGGGATGGCGCGGACCGCGCGCCGCGCCGGGCTGGCACAGGTTGATTCGAAGACGGGCCTCCCCAACGCGCGCCATCTCGAGCAGGCGCTGGTCGACGCCCTCGATTGCAGCGGGCGTACGGGCCGGCCGCTGGCGGTGCTGTTCGTCGACCTGGACCGCTTCAAGGGCATGAACGACCTCCACGGCCACGTCGCGGGGGACACGATCCTCCGGAGATTCGCGTCGCTCATGGCGGCGAGCCTGCGGAGAAACGACATCGTCGCGCGTTTCGGCGGCGAAGAGTTCGTCGCGCTGCTGCCCGACACCGACCCGGAGTCGGCGGCCTACCGGGCGGAAGCGTTGCGTGCGGCCATCGAGGCGCACCCCTTCACCCTGGACGACGGGACGGTCGTGCGCTGCACGGCGAGCATCGGCGTCGCCACCTGCCCCGAGGACGGTCGGGACGGCGCGTCGCTGCTGGCGCGGGCCGACCGGGCGATGTACGAGGCGAAGAAGACGCGCAACGCCGCCGTCGCCGCCGCCACGATCCCCGGGGCGGCGCAGCCACCGCAACCGAGGACGATCGGGAGTACGGCGCGCCGTCGACCGACGGCTGCCGGGCTCGTGCTCTGGGCGACCGTCGCCCTCGGTGCATGCACCGCCGCGCTCAGCGTCTTCGCGATCTGGCGCACCGGGTCTTGGTTGCTGCTCCTGCCCTTCCTCGCCCTCGCCGTGGCGAGCGAGTTCTTCCCGGTCCAGCTCTACAACGCGAATCGCGAGAAGATGACCGTCACGCTGACCGACGCCGTCGTGATAGCGATGGTGACGGTGCAGCCCTTCGCCGCCCCGCTCGTCAACGTCGCGGGGGCCCTGGTCCACATCATCGCGCGGCGCCAGCGGCGGCTCGACAAGGTGCTCTTCAATCTCACAAACCCGGCCGTGGCGGCGGGTGGGGCGGCGGGCTGCTACTTCCTGCTCCGCCCGTCGGAGGCGGGTTTCAGCGCCCGCTATCTCGCCGCGTCGTTCGCCGGCGTGTGCGTCTTCGTGGTCGCCAACTCCGGGATCGTCGCGGTGATGATCAGCCTGCACAGCCGACGCCCGCTGCCGACCGTCGTCCGCGAGCTCGCGTGGTACGCGCCGATCACGATCCTCCTCGGGATGACGGGCGCGTTCGTCGGCGCGGTGCACCACGAACTCGGGCTTGTCGGCGCGGCGATGTTCGCGGTGCCGGTCATCCTGATGCGGTTCACGCTCGACGTCTCGGCGCGCAAGAGCCACGAGGCGATCGAGACGCTCGAGGCGGCCAAGGCGAGTCTGGAGAAGGCGGGCGAGGAGAAGACGAAGACGCTCGCGCAACTTATTGTGACGGTCTCGAACATCATCGACGCGCGCGACAACCTCGTCTGGGGCCACTCGCGCAACGTCGCCGATTACGGCGTGCTGCTCGGGGCGGAGCTGGGGCTGCCGGACGAGGAACTCTCCGCCGTGCACTCGGCAGGCCTGCTGCACGACCTCGGCAAGGTCGCCATCCCGGAGCGTATCCTGCACAAGCCGGGGCGGCTGACCGACGAGGAGTTCGCGATCGTCAAGGAGCACCCCATCACCGGCAAGCGGATCCTCGCCGGGGTCGACCAGCTCGACGCGGTGGCGCGCATGGTCGGCGACCACCACGAGCGGTACGACGGCGACGGCTACCCGCATCGTAAGGAGGGCGAGGAAATCAGCATCGGCGGGCGGATCATCGCCGTCGCCGACACGCTGGACTCGATCCTTTCCGACCGCTCGTACTCGAGCGCGCGGTCGCTCTCCCAGGCGCTGGCCGAGATCGATCGCTGCGCGGGCGGGCAGTTCGACCCGCTGGTTGTCGCGGCGCTGCATCGGGTGGTTGCGATCAAGGGCGAGGGGTACTTCGGCAACTCCGCGTTGGATGTCGCGGCGCGCAAGGCGCGGGAGGGGCAGCGACCCGGCGCGATCATTCCCTTCCCGCGGGCACGCATCGGCTGACGGGGGCGCAGCGTCTCGACCGCCCCGTAGAGAAGGGCGAGCAATCCCGCGGCCTCCGCGTCGCCGACCAGCTCCCAGAACGCCTGCTGTTGATCCGCTGGCAGTTGCTGGTAGACGGTCCGTGCAGGCACGGGCCGATCGGCTCGGAGCAGCGCCCGGATGAGACGAAACCGCGTTGCGACATCGTGCGGGTTCCCCGAGAGCATTCGTTCGAGCGCGCGGATTGGCTCGTCCTCCATGGTCCCCTCCGTGTCGGTCGCCGCCCGGAGGCCGCGACGGTCCCCTCCTGTTCCGATTCCGACATGGATGGCGCGACGATAAGGACCGTCGGGTGACGGCGTCAATGGCGCATCACGTTTCTTGTGCAGAACGATATGAATCGGGCGCGACGAGAAGCGATTGCAGAGCGGCCTCCGTCGCAGAAACGCTCCTATTTGTGACAATCCCGAACGCTGTTCAGTGTCGCCGGTTTCCTCAACGGATTGCGTTCAGAAATCCGTCTCATAATCATGATCTCATGTGGACCCTGCGCATCTGATACTCTTTCACGGAAGAGATGGCGTGATGGCGTTGACTCCGGCCCGCCAATAGGGGTAGTTCGTCATCCGTACGATCACCTTCGGATGCGCCCACAACCGTCGCAACTCCTGCGTCAAGCGATCCTGCATCGCCTCCAGACTCGCGAAAACCTCGTTCGCCAATCGCTTGCGCAAGTGCCGGAAGAGCTGCTCCGCCGGGTTCAACTCTGGACTGTACGGCGGCAACGGCACCGGCACGATTCCCTCCGGCCATCTCACCGTCCCACCGCGATGACTCCCCGATCCATCCAATACTACCCCGATCCGCTCTCCCGGCCATTCTTCCCGGATCGCTTCGAGAAACAGCTCGAGGCAGATCGTGTCCACGTGGGGCAACAACAGGCAGCAACACTCTCCCGTCGTCGGCGTGATCGCAATATAGACCCAGACCCATTCATACCGATCATCGACGATCCACGGCGGGCGATGCCCAAACGTGCACCACCGCCGCCGAAACCACCCCTTCAACCCGAACCGCCCCTCGTCGAAGGCCACGACGCGCTCGATCCCGGCCTGCCTCAGCGTGGCGGCGAAGTTTGCTGAAAGGCCGCCTGCGCCGCGGCATCGGCTTTGACGTGACGACGACGGCCCGTCTTCCACTTCACTTTGCGCTGCTTGAACTGCGCGGAGATGCCGTTGACGCTCTCGTAGACGACGCCCCAATGCGCTGCGAGGTAGTGCCGGGCATCCTCCTGGTCACCGATCCGGCCCGCTTCCAACTCGATCGTCAGACCGGCCCACGCCGCGGCGGTCATGCGGGCGGGCTTACCAGCGGGCCGATACACGCGTTCGAGGCCAGCGAGGCCTTGGGTGCGATAGGTCTGCCACCAACGTTGGACGTGGCGCGGGGAATAGCCGACGAGGGTAGCGACCTGGGGGATGGTCGTCGCTTCACCACTCTTCAAGAGCCGGAGCATCTGGAGGCGGGGAACGGCGGGGGTACCACGGAGATGCTGTTCGCGTTCCTGCAAGCAGGCGACGGACTCGGCAATCGCCTGCGGATAGAGAATCTGCATCGCTCCGGACCTCCTCGCGCGTACCGCTCACACCATCACGTCAAGTTTACTGTGAAAGAGTATAACTCCCGTTTACACCGACGAGCCGCGCCGTGCCAATCGGGGTCATCAGCGCAATCGAGCAGTACCACTTGACGCGGTTCAGTGTTATTACACAAAAGTTGGGGACCGGTGCTGACGATGCACTGGACAGACAAGGATTGCATAACAACGTAGGCCACGAAATTATGTA
>JALYZL010000251.1 GCA_030948875.1 Actinomycetota bacterium | reverse complement strand
CGGCGGCCGGAGGAGCGGCGGCCTCCACGGCGGCAGCCGGTGGCGCGGCTTCCACGGCAGCGGCCGCGGGCTCCACCGTCGCGGCCGGATCGACCGTTGCAGCCGGATCGACGGCGACGGGACTGATCTCCGCGGGCGTCGGCGCGGTGGCCACGAAGACGGCCGCTGGTCTCGCGGCGGCGGCCATCGTCACCGCGGGCGCCGTCGAGGTCGATCAGACGAGCCACCATACCCAGCGCCTCCAGGGTAGTCCGGCCGCCGCAGCGATCATCACCCCGGCGTCGAGCCCTCCCAAGCTCGGAGCTCGCGCAAGCCATCGTCTGCTGCCGCTGAAGTCAGACGCACACAGGCCGGCGGCCAAGAAGCCCGTGGTCAAGACCACCCCACCCGCCGCTCCGGCGACCGTGAAGCCGGTCACCCCTCCGCTCGTCCCCGCGACCACGCAGGGTCGCACCGAGACCACGACGGTCTCGACCACGCTGCCCTCTACCGCCTACGGCGGAAGCGGTTCGGCCTCCTCGGGCGCTGAGGTCATCACCACGCCGAGCTTGACCTCCAGCACCCCGGTCCCCACCCCCACGACCGGATCGTGCACCGCCGGATCGAGCGGCAGCGGAGCACCGGGTGGAACCTCGACAACCGGCACCGGCACGACGAGCGCGCCCCCCGCGGGTGGCTCCGGTTCCACCACCACGGGCACGGGCACCACCGGTACCATGCCGACGGGCACGACCACTCCTCCCGCGACGACCGCGGTGCCGGCGCCGCCGGCGCCGCCACCGCCGGTTTGCTCGGCCACGGGCGCCGGCGCCGCCTCGGGCGGCTGAGAGATCGCGTCGGGATCAGCCGGTCAGGCGACGAGCTTGAGCGAGGCGATCCGGCGCGGCAGGGCGCGCGTGTAGGGCACCCGTGCGTCATGCGTCTCAAGCCTGGGCTCGGGGACCAGCGTGCGCGCCGCGGCCACGATCTGGCGGTCGTAGCGGCGAGGATTGTTGTGGAGCGTCAGCAGCGCGAGACGATGCTCGAGCTCCTGAGTCCCGCAGGCCGTGAGCTCGGCCCATCCGTTCGCGACGACGAGCACCCGGCTCTCGATCCCCATCTCAGCCGGTCGGAGCCGCGAGAAGCAGTCATCAGGCCCGGACCACAGCCCAGCGAGGATCAGCGTCTTGGCGATCCGGTCACGGTCGCTGCGCCGCGAGAGCCACAGCGTGGTCCGACCTGTTCCCGCGCCAGCCGCCCCCAGGACGACACGCCGCTCCGCACGCGACAGCGACATCCGCGAGGCGAGCGCCGCCGCGTAGCGGGCGCGCGCCTCCTGAACCGTCAGGCCAGAGGCGCGTGGCGTCCACGTGACGAGACGGACGATCAAGCCCAACAACGCCTCGGCACCTGCCACGGCGACGAGGGCGAGGATGCCGAACACCGGCAGCAGGCCGGCGGTGAGGGCAGCGAAGGGGGCGAGGGCGAGGCCCGTCGCGAGCGCGCAGAGCTCGAGTCGCCAGCCGGAGATCAGCACCCGGTCGACAAGTCCGGCGACGAGCCCCCGGGTGACGAGGAAGTTCACGACGACCAGGGCCGTCGCCGCCGGCGCGTAGACGAGCCACCGCCCGAGGAGGGTATGCGGTGCGGGCAGAGCGACCAGCACCGCCTGGGCAGCAAGGACCATCCACGCAAACGCGGCCAGGTTGGACACAGTGGCGATCCGGCGCACCTCGAGGCGTTCGACGATCGCGCGGACGAGCTCGGGAATCGCGAGCACGACGAGAGCGCCGAGCGGTCCCGACAAGATGAGCGCCGCGAAGGCCAGCACCAGGCCAACATCGATCCCGAATGCCGGTAGCGACTTCTCGCTCGCGGCGTAGGCGAACAGCGCGAGGACGACGAGCAGGACGAGCTCCGCGGGATGTCGCATCGAGGCAGCCGAAGTCACGACGCTGATGGCCGTCCCTGCAACAGCGAGCGCCGCGGCTGCCAGCCACGGTGCCATCCTGATCGACGATGAAGTGAGTGACACGCCGCTCATTCCCAGACCCTCCAGGGCCGCAACCTACCTCAATGAGCCCATCTACTGCCGATATGGGCCCCGGAAACTTACCCCATCGTAAGCCCATCTGAGCCGGCGGCGATCCGTTATTTGCTTCTAATGGCCATGAGTTCCTCAATCGTTGTTGGAGGCTTACAAAGGCTCACCAAACCTAGCCAGAAAACTTCCTGTGACCAATCTTTCGCACGCCGTTCACATGCTGGAACCACGCTGAATCGTTGGCGAGCCGGCTGGACGAATGGGCGAGCCCGCGGCCTGCCGATCGCGTCCGGCCGACTGTCCGCTGCGGCCCGGTGAGAACCCGATTATGAGGGTGCTAGCCGATTCAGTCCTCGTAGACGCCCATCAGCCGCTCGTAGTAGACGTCGGGATGGCAGCGGTCCCGGGCGAGCGCCAACGCGGCCTCTCCACGCCGAAGCCGATCATCGGGCTCCTTCCATGCTCGCGCGACCGCGCGCGTCCAGGCTCCAAGGTCTTCGGCGGGCTCTACGCCCGACGCGGCCGCGAGCTCGGGCAGTCCGCCGCGGTCGCTGGCGATCACCGGCACACCGGCGGCGAGCGCCTCGACGACCGCATACGGGCAGGCGTCGTCAGAGCGCGAGGGGGCGAGCACGAGCGCGGCGTCGGCCCGGACCCGGGCGAGCTCCTCGCGCGCGAGCATGCCGGCGAAGCGCACGTCAGCCCCATCGGCGAGCCGGCGCAGCCGCGGCTCGTCGGGACCCTCGCCGGCGACCACGAGCGGCACCCCGGCGGTCCGGCACGCGAGCACCGCCGTGTCGAAGCCCTTCTCGGGTACGAGCCTGCCGGCCACAAGCGCGTGCCGGCCCTGGTCCGCGCGCGACCGATCGACGAACGCCGACGCCGGAACGAAGTTCGGCAGCGAGACGATCTGCCCCGCGGGCACCCCGAGCGCGACGAGCTGCCGTAGCGTCGCGTCGCTGACCGTGACGAGCCGGTCGGCGTGCCTGAGCAGCGGTGCGAGCTGACGATGCAGCCCCGCGGCATACGCAGCAGACTCGGGCAGCGAGCCGCGACAGCGCAAGCGAAGCCCGGGGCGCGTGGAGCCGCCGCGACAGCGAAAGCATGGGGCCCCATCGCGGTAGGCGACGCCGATGGCGCAGAAGAGACGGAAGTTGTGGAGATGGAGCACGACCCGCGCGCCGGCCGCATTCCCCGCCGCGAGCGCCCGCCAGCCGAGGAGGGGATGGACATTGTGGGCGTGGACCACGTCCGCCCGTAGCGAGCGAGTGGCGCGCGCCACCGCGTCCGCGTCGAGGCCACCGTGCCACAGCGACGCGGCGGCCCGAACGCGCCCGAGCTCACCGCTCGAGCGCTCGAGCACCTCCACGGCGTGGCCCCGTTCCTCGAGCAGCCGAGCGATCTCCTCCACGGAGCGCTCCTCACCGCCCTCGGCGCGGTAGCGGTTGTGCAGCAGGAGGACGCGCATGTCGGTGCGGCCGATTCTGTCAACGTCTCCGCATGCGTACCTCCTCGGCCCCGATGCCGATCGCGCTCGTGACCAACTACTTGACGCCGTACCGGACGGCGCTGTTCGCGCGCCTCGCCGAGCGCCACGGCACCGAGGTCCTGTGCTTCGGCGCGGGCGACCGCTACATCCCCGAGTGGTTCCGCGACCTCGACAGCCAGCTCGACCAGGCGCCCTTTCCGGCCCGTCGCCTTCACGGGCCGCTCGAGGCGCTCACCCTCGGACGCCGCTACGACGCTCTGATCGCGCCCTTCGCGGGGGGCGCGATCCTCCCGGCCACCTACGCGTCAGCCCGCCTGCACGGACGCCCGTTCGTGCTCTGGGCCTCGGTGTGGGCCACGCCGCGCTCGCTCACCCACGCGCTCACGCTCCCCGTCACCCGCCGCATATACCGCGACGCGGACGCGGTGATCGCCTACGGCGAGCACGTCCGCCGCTTCGTGTCAGGAGCGCGAGCCCGGGGCTCGAGCGAGGGCGTGTTCGTCGCCCCCCAGTCGGTCGAGCCCGAGCACTTCGCCCGCACGGTGAGCGAGGCGGAGATCGACGCGTTCCGGGCGCGTCACGAGCTCCCCCCCGGCCCCTGCGTCCTCTTCGTCGGGCGGCTCGTGCCCGAGAAGGGAACGGCGGTACTCGTCGAGGCGTGGAAGCAGGTCCGGGGCGGCGCGACCTTGGTCGTCGTCGGGGACGGACCGCTCGCCGGCGCCGTCCGAGCGACGGCCGGGGCGCGACTGCTCGGCCCCTTGCCACGAGCAGACCTGCCCGTCGCCTACGCGCTCGCCGAGCTGACCGTCGTCCCCTCGATCCCCACCCCACGCTTCCGCGAGCCCTGGGCGCTCGTATGTAACGAAGCGATGCACCAGGCCCGCCCGATCATCGCCACCACCGCCGTCGGCGCCGTCGCCGGCGGCCTCGTGCGTGACCGCGAGACGGGCCTCGTCGTCAGGCCCGGGGATGCTGAGGCACTCGCGCGCGCGATCGATCGGCTCCTCGCAGACGCCGCGTTGCGCGACCGCCTCGGCCGCGCGGGCCGAGAGGCCGTTTCCGGGTACACCTATGACGCGATGGTGGCGGCGTTCGACGATGCGCTGGCCGCGGCGAGGGAGCGGCGGGGGTAGAGGGATTTCGGCACAGCGCATGAGCAGAGTCGTCACGGCTGCCACCGAGTCGTCACAGGTTCGCGGAGCCTGGTCGAGAAACGTGACGGTGGGTCGCGTCTCTCGACCAGGCTCCGATTACCGACGGTCTCGAATCGAAGATTTCAACCGCCCGCGCGCGCCCAAGCGGGCAGAACCACTGGTCGAGAAACGTCGCGCCTGGTCACGTTTCCCGACCGACGACGTGAGATTCGCGCCGACGAAGTCCCACTCGCCGTAACCGAGTACGCCTCGGTGACGCCCTCGATCTCGGCCAGGGTGCCGCCAAGGGTGGCGAGCGCGGAGCGCTCCGCTTGGATCAGGATGATCGCATGGGTCACGGCGAATGCGTTTCTCCAGGCTCGAGCACGACGACGCTCGATCCGGTCGCGCCTTCGACATCGGACTTGAACGCTTCGACGTCGGTCTCGATGGGCGGGAAGGTGTTGTAGTGGCAGGGGATGACCGTCTTGGCGCCGACCAGCGAGGCCGCCTCGACGCCGTCGACGCGGTCCATTGTGTAGTGACCGCCGATGCACATGAGCGCCAGGTCGATCGGGTTGCGCCGGCCCACGAGCTGGAGGTCGGAGAACAGGCACGTGTCCCCGAGGTGGTACACGATCGTGTCCTTGAAATTGATGAGCATCCCGGTGGGCGTGTTGACCGTGCCCTTGGGCGTGGTCGAGGTGTGCCAGGCGGGGACGAGCTTGACCCACCCCCACTCGAAGGACACCGTGCCGCCGAGGTTGGGGTCGAAGACGTCGACGCCTTCCGCCTCGATCTCGCCGGCCAGTTCGACGATCGCCACCACCGGAGCGCCGGTGCGCTTGGCGATGTCGACGGTGTCGCCGATGTGATCGGCGTGGCCGTGCGTGAGCAGGATCGTGGTGGCGCTCACGTCGCCCGCACTGACCGCCGCTTTCGGGTTACCGGTGAGAAAGGGGTCGATCACCACCGTCGTGTCCCCGTCTGAGAGCGAGAACGCGGCATGACCGAGGAAACGCAGGTCCATGTTTGTCATTCCTCCTGTGGTGTTGGTGGCTCAGCGGCACCCAGCTCGCGTGCCAGCTCGAAGCCGATCGCGACGCCGACCATCATCGCCAGTCGCGTCTCTTCGGCGACAAGGGTGCGCACGGCAACAGCCCGTGACTCGGGATCGGACTCGCCAGTCGCCTCGCGGATCGCCTGCTCGTGCGCACGGTCGAACCAGCCGCCCTGGGAGAGCGCCTCGTTCAGCGCGCGCTGCAGACCCGGCGCCGATCGTGCTACCAGGTCTTGCGCAGCGCGCAGCCGCTCGGCGTCCGTGAGGGCGACGATCGCTGCTTCGACCTCGGCGTCGGTGTAGGCGCGGTCGGGCACTCAGCGATCGTCGAGCAATGCGAGCGGCAAGCCGACGAGCAGCCCGGAGGCCACGCCGACGCCGTCGGCGATCCAGCTCGCGTCGGTGACGGCGAGCGGCATGAGCGCGACCACCAAAGCGATCGCGGCGGTGCCGATCAGGTCGCCGTCGATCTCCTCTCCGCGCCGGAGGCTGATCAGGTCGGGGATCGCCCACGCGACGATCAGGGCCAGCGCGACGCCGTTGCCGCCGAGAGCAACGGTGTTCGGCAGTACCTCAGCCGACAGGGCCATGCTGGCCGCGCCGCCGAGGAGGAAGAGGACGATGACCGGCAGCAGCCCGTGACGGCGCTCGAGCAGCCAACCGTAAAGGGCGATCGAGGCGATGGAGGCGAAGGCGAAGCCGGTGTTGTTGTAAACGAACGGGGCGGTGAAGAGGCGCCAGATCTGCTGGCTCCAGGGCCGGGGGACGATCACCAGCTGGACGACCGAGTCGTTGAACAGGCCGGTCCGCCACAGCAGGCTGCCGACGAGGCCGAGAACGACGAGGAGCGCTGTCGCGTAAGGCCGCGAATCGCCCCGGATCCCGGGAATCTCACCCGTCTTCAGCCGCGGCAGCGACGGGGTGGGCGCCCGCAGCCGGCGCTGGCGCTCGGTAACGCGACCCTCGCGATCGATCTTCGGAGCGCGCTTTCGCAGCCGGTTCCCACAGTACGGGCACTCGGTTATGTACGGGCTCACTTCCGATCCGCAGTTCTTGCAGACGACAAACAGGTCCCGGGAACCGGTGCTCACCCCCCGATGGTAGCGCCGCGAACACGCGTGGGCGGGAGGCGATACGAAGCTACACCCCTGTAGCCGCCACGATCTCCGCCGTTACCTCGCGGAGGTCGTGATTGGCCTCGTACACAACCACTTGGCGCGACGCCCCGTTACCCCGCTCGAGCAGATCCTCGACGGCCTCGAGCTCGCTCGCCGAGCCGAGGTCCTGAGCGTGCTCGCGCATCCGGTCCAGAAGCCGCCGCGCGAGCTCGCGCGTCCCGATTCGGTCGCGGTGGGGCAGGTCGACGAGCTCCCAGTCGAGCCCGTGACGCGCCGCCAGCCACTTGTTCTCGTCGAGCATCTCGAACGGGTAGCTCGAGAGCTTGGCGCCGGAGTCGAAGTGATCGGAGAGCTCGCGTACGAGCGCCTGGACGAGCGCGGCCAGCCCCAGCGTGTGCTCGATGTGGGTCTGCGAATCCATCACCCGCACCTCGACGGTGCCAAACTTCGGGTGCGGCCGCACGTCCCACCACAGGTACGTGTAGTCGGCGATCGTGCGCGCGCCGACCATGAACTCGATCCGCTCGACGTAATCGCTCCAGTCGCGGTATCGGGGCGGGATCCCAACCCGGGGAAAGGCACGGAAGATCGGCGTCCTCGTCGAAGCGAGGCCGGTCGCGTCACCGCGCCAGAAGGGCGAGTTGGCGGACAGGGCGAGCAGGATGGGAACGTGCACGCGCATCCCGTTGGTGACGTGGATCGCCTTGTCGGGGTCGTCGATCCCAACATGCACGTGCATGCCGAAGATCAGCTCCTGACGCGCCACGAAGCGCAGGGCGCTGATCAGGTCGCGGTACCTGGGACGGGCGACGATCCGCTGGTCCTCCCACCTGGCGAATGGATGCGTCCCCGCCGACCCGATCGCCAGCTGCTTGCTCGCGGCGGTATCGATGACCTGGCCGCGCAGGGCCCGCAGCTGCGTGCCGGCCACGGCGATGTCCGGGCACGGGTCGGTCGAGATCTCGAGCACCGACTCCATCAGCTCGGGCTTGATCTCGCCTGTGGGCGAGGGCTCGAGCAGCGTCTCGATGGCGTTGACGAGCTCGAGCGTCTCGACGTCGAGGATCATCAGCTCCTCCTCGATCCCAAGCGTGTACGCCGGCCCCGTGAATCGATGCTCCACGCGCGGAGCCTACCTGCGACACCAGCGGACTTGACCTGAGCCACCGGCGGGCTCCTTGTCGCGAGCAGCACTTAGACTCGGCGCTGATCCCGAGACAGAAGGACTGTGCCATGGCGCTCGGCTATGACGGCAAGCTCTACATGCTCGCGTTCGACCATCGTGAGTCCTTCCTCAAGGACATCTTCGGGATCATCGGCGATCCCACTCCCGAGCAGATCGAGGCGATCGGCGACGCCAAGCGGCTGATCTTCGAGGGCGCGCTCGATGCCGTCGCGCGGGGAGCCGATCCGAGGCTGACGGGGGTCGTGGTCGACGAGGAGTTCGGGTCCGACGTCCCGGCGCGGGCCCGCGAGCACGGTCTGAAGCTGGCGATGGCGGTCGAGCGGTCGGGGCAGCTCGAGTTCGACTTCGAGTACGGGGAGGACTTCGGTGCCCACATCGAGCGCTTCGACCCCGACTTCTCCAAGGTGCTCGTGCGCTACAACCCCGAGGACGAGGATGCCGACCTCGTGGTGCGCCAGCGCGAGCGGCTGAAGGCCCTCTCGGACTGGCTGCACGCGCGCGAGCGCAGGCTCCTCGTCGAGCTGCTGGTCCCGGCCACTCCCGCCCAGCTCGAGCGCGTCCGCGGTGACCCCGCCCGCTACGACGCCGAGCTGCGCCCTGGCCTCATGCGCGCTACCGTCGAGGAGCTCCAGAACGCCGGGATCGATGCCGACGTGTGGAAGCTCGAGGGGGTGGAAAAGCGCGAGGACGCCGCCATGCTCGTCGAGCAGGTCCGTTCGGGCGAAGGGCGAGCAGGGGTGGTGTGCATCCTCCTCGGGCGCGCCGGGTCAGACGAGCAGATCGATCATTGGCTGTCCGTGGCCGCGTCGGTCGAGGGGTTCGTCGGATTCGCGATTGGCCGCTCGATCTGGTGGGGCGCGCTCAGGGCTTTCCTGCTCCAGAGCCTCCCTCGCAAACAGGCGCGCGACCAGATCGCGGCGAACTACCTGCGCTTCATCGACGTCTACGCGCGGCACAACGGGCCCTGAGCCTCGCGCCTGGTAGGTGCGTGGCGCATCGATGGTAGCCTGCCGGATCGATGGCCATGCGGATGCGCCAGAGCCTCGCTCAGCTCGAGCAGGCGTTCCATCACGAGACCCAGCAGGACCGCGAGCGGCGCGAGCACCTGCGACGCCACGCGGCCCGGCGGTCACGTAAGCGGGCCTACGAGCGGGAGAAGGCGCGCAGCAGCATTCGCTTCGCCCTCCTGGTCTTCTCGCTCATCGCCACCGCCGTTATCGTGACGGTGGCGATGTTCGAGACGCTGAATCTGTTGCTTGCGTAAGCCTCGCGGTGGGCGCGGGCCGTGGGACTTCCTGCTAGCGGGCCTCGCCAAGCTCGCCGAGCGCGGCCTCTACCTCAGCACCGTCATCCTTACCCGAGTCAGCGAGACGCTCCTGCTGAATCTCGAGATAGACCTCCTTGCGGAAAACCGGAATCTCCCGTGGGGCCTGGATGCCGATCCGCAGCTTCTCGCCCATGATCGCAAGTACCGAAACCTCGATGTCATCACCAATCATGATGCTCTGGTTCGACTTGCGGGTCAGTACCAACATTGGGTCTTGCCTCCCTGCTCGCCTGTGGATACGGAAGCGAGTCCGGCTGCCCCTACCCAGGAACGGCCGTCCTGCTCGGCCCAGCATACCGTCTGCGGGGTCCGTTTCACAAGCCAACCACTCCGCTCTCGGGCAAACGTCTGAACCCTCGCGTCGGGGCACTGTATTAGTCTCCTCGCCTCATGGCTCGAAGATCATTACGACCACAACTGAACCAGATCCGCGCCTGGGTCCGCCAAGGACGCACGGACGCGTGGATCGCGCACCAGCTCGAAGTCACGGTGCAGCAGATTCAAGCCTTCAAGCGCGAGCAGGGTCTTGAAGCCGGAGCCGACGTCGTCGAGGGAGGAGCGCCCGTCTCCGAATTCGACGACGAGATCGATCTCCGCGCCGAGGACGACGCGCTGATCGCGGCCGAGCTCGAAGCGGCCGCGGCCGCCCGCGAAGCGGCCGCCGCCGAGGAGACCGACGACGACGAGAGCGACGAGAGCGCTGAGGGAGACGACGACGATCGACCAGCGCGTCGCCGGCGAGGCAGGCGCGGTGGCGCCCGGACCGGCAGCGGCCGCCCGCGGCGCAAGACCACCGCGGGGACGCTCGAGGGGACTTTCGATCACGGTGACGAGGGCTACGGCCTGTGGCTCGACCCCGCGGTCCAAGACGACCCCGTCTACGCCGAGTACTGGGCCGGCCACCGCCCGATCGAGATCACCATCGAGGAGGAGCAGATCGTGATCCGCCGCGCCGGCGGGGACGAGGAGGCGTAGCCGGGGCGCCCGGCGCCCCGGCCCACCCCGCCCGCGCTACCCCGCCCGCGCTACCGCGCCGCTTCCCGGTCTCCGCGCCGCCCGCCCGAATAGTCGCTCGCCGCCCTCAGGTAACGGGCGAAGGCGGCCCCCGCGACCGTGGGGATGTCCCACGCCTCGGGGTTGCCGGAAGCCGTCCTCACCGCGATGTCGAAGGCCCAGTCCGTGCCCTGGGAGTAGAGATCCGCGAGCTCGCTCGAGGTGAAGGGCCCGCCGAGGCGCCGGCGGAGCTCGGTGACGATCTCGTCCCTGACGCGCTCGAGCGCCGGACGGTCGCCGGGCGCGGCGGCGTTCAGCCGGCGCGCGCCTTCTTCCCACAGCCCGATCGCCTCGTCGAAGCGCACTCGGATGCACATTAGCCCAACCGACTCACGACACCAGGGCTAAGGGCCCGCGAACCCTATCGCGGCATCCCCAGGACCACGTAGGGCTTCTCGCCGCTGCGCACCATCCCCAGCGCGCGGGCGTCGGCGATGATCGTCGAGGTCCGGTTCAGCGACTTCACCTGGCGCGCGAGGGCAGCGTTGCTGCGCAGCAGCTGGTGGACTACGTTCGCCTGCGCGCGCTCGGCGCGCCAGGTGTGGAAAATCGACAGCGCGGGCTGGATGTACAGACCCACGACGATCCCCAGCGTCACCAGCAGCGCCACCCGTCCCACGCGGTCCCAGCGGACGCGCCCCGCCGCCTGGCGCACGGTGGAGCCAACCGGCGCGCGGGCCGGG
>JALYZL010000335.1 GCA_030948875.1 Actinomycetota bacterium | reverse complement strand
CCCAAGCCCCCGGCCCGGTTCGTTGAATCCTTCCGGTCCCCCCAAGTGTCGAACAGAGGATGAGGCACGCCGGAACACAGGACAGCACTATCGACATCTACACGCTGCCATGGTGCCCCCACTGCGCGCGGGCGAAGGCGCTGCTCACACGGCGAGAACTGCACTACCACGAGGTCGACGGCAGCGGCCAGGGCAACTTCCGCGCCCGGCTGCGGGAGCTGACCGGCGGCGCCACGGTGCCGCAGATCGTGATCAACGGCACTCCGGTGGGCGGGGCTGACCGGCTCGCACGGCTGGACCGCATGGGCCTGCTGCAGTCGCTCGCTCGCGGAGAGCCATTCCCAGTGACTCGCGAGCGGCGTCGCACCTCCCCCTCGCTGCTCGCTCGCTGGATTGTGGGGCGAATGCGAGGTCGCCGCGTCGCCTCACCATTCGAGAGCGTCCACATCAAGCTGGACCACGCCGGTCGAATCGTTGGAACCCACCAAGAGATCTCGAAGGAGTGCGCATGACCAAAGCATGCTTTGTGCTGCTCGCCGATACCGACACCCATGAGGCGATGGGCCGCATGGCCAACGCCCTCACCAGCGCCAAAGAGTTCGTCGACGCTGGCGACGACGCTGTGGTGATCTTCGACGGAGCCGGCACCAAGTGGGTGCCCGAGCTGGAGGCAGAAGGTCACCGCTACCACCGCGTGTACGCTGAGCTACAGGATCACATCGCTGGCGCGTGCTCGTACTGCGCCACCGCGTTCGGCGTCAAAGACCAGATCGAGGCGAGCAGCGTCAAGTTGCTGTCCGACTATCGGGGCCACCCCAGTCTCCACGGGCTCGTGTCCGACGGCTACCAGGTCATCACGTTCTGAGCAGCTCGCGGTGGGCCGGTCGCGCGTGGCCCATGATCGCGCTCAAGCACGGGTTCGAGCCCGCACCGGCGCCGGACGTGGGCGTGGTCAGGGCTGCCAACGTCAGTCTTGCCGCGCATCTTCGCTGAGGCATCGCGCGGTTCGGCAAGATCCTGGGAACTTCCCGCACCCCCCGCTCGAGGCACGGCGCTGCGCGGTGCGGGTGTCAGGCGGGATGTAGTGGCAGTAGCCGTCTGAATCGATCTCGATGATGGCCCAGCCCGGATGCGGTCGCCAAGCTGGATCAGCCGGCCCGAATGCGCAGGTCGCGCAGGCGCTGGTTGACTTCGCCCAAGCGTTCGTCGATCACCGAGGCGCCGTAGCCGCAGGGCTGCAGTCCCCGCTCGAAGTGGAAGGCAGGGCTCCCGGGCGCGCGACGCAAGAGACCTGAGTTTCGCCAATCTCGGGTCTCGTCGCCACGCGCAGTCGCTGGTCCCGACGGCCGGCGGCCTCTCCGAAGCTCGCCCTCGTGGGCGCGTTTGGGCACAGATTGGGCACAAGGCCGTTAGCTGTACCGTGCCGCGGCCCGCCGAACCCGCGGATTAGCAGGGATTATCCGCCGGCCTGAGCCTTGCCGTGAACCGAACACCTCACCGAACCGGGCGGTGGGGCCCGGTATTCCGCAGGATCCGGAAAAGAGATCCTATTTGCAGGGAAAAATCGGGGCGCCCGGATTTGAACCGGGGACCTCACCGACCCGAACGGTGCGCGCTACCAGGCTGCGCCACGCCCCGATGGATCCAGTATCCCACAGGGGGCTTAGGATCCCGGTGCGGCCTGCATGCGCTCTAGGAGCCGCTGACCACGTAACCCAGACCGGCGGCCACGCCGGCGATCGCGCCGGAGTCCGGACCCGACTGGCTGGGCCCTGGGTTTACGCCCGCGGTGGGAAGGACCTGAGGTAGGGTTCCCGTCATGCCGCCGAGCGTGCTCGACACGGTCGCGGTCGGAAAAGCTCCGGTGGGCGCAGACCCAGCCGGCGGCGTCAGGGCCTGGGCCGAGCCGGGACCCGCGCTCGTCGGACCGGCAGCGCCGCCCGTGCCCGGAGCCCTGGGCGCGCCGCCCCCCGAGCCCGGTGCTGGTCCGGCGCCTTGGCCACCGCCGCTCGAGGATGGGCCGGCCGCGGCGGGAGCCGGCGTCGATCGGCTGGGCGCATGTGTCGTGGCGGAGCGGCGGCCGGGGTGCCTCGAAGCCGAAAGCGCGGCAGCGCGAGACCTGGAGTGAGCGGCACCGCGGCTGGTGCTCACGGTGACCGTCGCGGCGTGCGTGGACGAACCCGAAGCGGTTTGCCACAGCGCTGTCGCCGCCGGTGCGGCGGCGCGGGCGTGAGCCGCGGAGGCGGACGCGTGCACTGCGCTGGCGTGGACCGGCTTGGCATGCTCGTAGGAGCTCTCGGTGACCAGCCCGCCGCCGACGCCGGCAAGCACGATTGCGGCGGCCGTAGCGGCGCCGCGACCGGCGCCGGGACCCGCGCCGAAGATCTGATCCGAGGAGCTTGCAAGCGTGTGCACCGAGCGCAGGGCGAACAGCGACGGCCGTCCCCGGTGAGCGCTGAGACCCTGGAAAGCGCTCCAACGGCCGCGGAGCAAAGGAATGGGCAGTAGGGCGGCGATCCTGGCTGCCACGCTCGGCATATTGAGGATCGACTCGTCGAATCCTGCCATCCGCGCGTGGGCGCGGCACCGCTGGCAGTGAGCCAGGTGCCGTGCGATGCGGCGACGGTCGCGGATCCCGAGCGAGTAGTGAGGCCCGGAATCGACCATGTTGCGCACGAACTCGCACCGGCGCCCGCTTGAGAGCTCGTCGTATTCCGCGGCCAGACGCCGGCGGGCCCGGAACAGAGTGCTCTCGACCACGGGCCGCGACATTCCGAGGCGCTCGCCGATATCGCGATAGGAACGACCCTCGAGCTCTCGGAGCACGAGGATCTCGTGGTGGCTGTCTGAGAGCCCGCCGAACGCGCCACGGAGGTCGGTGAGGGCCTGCTTTGAGTCCAGCGCGGCGTCCGGCGCGGTGACCACGGTCAGCCGTCTGCGGTCGGCCGAGGAGAGGTCATCGTCGGCGTCGAGCGAGACCTCCTGGGCGCGCCGGGTGCGCCGAAAGCTGTCGATGCACGCGTTCTTGGCGATCTTGTAGATCCACGGCTTGAACACGATCGGCCGGTTGGTTTCGCGCATTCGCCGGAGCGCGGCGATGAAGATCTCCTGGGTGATGTCCTCGGCGCGACCGTGGTCACCGACCATCCCTCGAACATAGGAGCCGATCTGCCGGCTGTAGCGCGAGTAGAGCTCCTCGAAGGCAGCATCGCTTCCGCGCCTAATCGCCGCGACGAGCTCTTCGTCGGAGCAATCCTGTGAGATTGGGGCCACGAGTGCCGCCGTTGCTGCCATGACCAGGTCTTCCCCTAAAATCGAGTCCCCTACACGAATTCCAACTCTAGCGTATTCGACCGGTTTGTAAAGCACTAGCCGCGTCGCTCTGTTGACGTAAAGCCTACCCAAATCGTCGCTTCTCTAGACAAGCTTGGCAAACCCGTCGCGAGCGCGGGCGTGCCCGGCGCTAGCCGGGCCATCTGACCAACCATCCGGGTTGGGCATTGAATCCGTCCGCCTATGGGGGCATACTTGTGGCTATGTAGTGAAACTCACAGGAGGGAAAGCAGCCTATGGCGATTCATTTGACGCCCACCGAGCTCGCACGCGAAGCCGGACTGGAACGACGAGCCGTCATCGACAAGTGCTTAGAGTTAGGCGTCCCGATCTTCAACGGTCGGATTGACAAGACCCTCTTCCTATCGAACCTTTCGACCCTGCAGGACCCAGCGGGCGTGCGGCCGCAGCCGGCGCGCGTCTAGGACAAGATTTTTGAGCCCGGTCCGGTGCCGGGCTTTTCGTTTTCCCGAAGGGCGCGTGCGCGCGGAGTCCTATGAGCGCTCGGTGAGGGCCTTGTAGAGCGCGTTCGCGCCCACGCCGGTGAGCTCGGCAACCACCGCCGCCGCCGGCCGCGGCTTGGCTCCCGCGGCCACGAGCCGCTGCAGCGCCTCGAGCGCGGGCCCGAGCTGGCCCTCCACCTCCGGCGCGGGGCCGACGACAAGCGCCACCTCCCCGCGCGGTGGGTCGAGCCGGTAACGCTCTGCGACCTCGGTTGCCGTCCCGCGGACGATCTCTTCGTGGACCTTGGTCAGCTCGCGGCACACGGCCACCTGCCGGTCCGCGTCGATCGCCGCAAGCACCGCGAGCGAGGACGCGACGCGCCGAGGGGACTCGAAGGCCACCAGCGTCTCCGGCGACGCGAACGCCCGCTCCAGCTCCGCGCGCTTGCGCGGCAGGAAGCCGATGAAGCGCCACCGCTCGGCCGGCAGCGCGCTCGCCACCAGCGCCGCCAGCGCGGCCGAGGCCCCGGGGAGCACCTCGACCGCCAGCCCGACGGCGACGCACGCGCGCACGAGCACGAATCCGGGATCGCTGACCAGGGGCATGCCGGCGTCGGACACGAGCGCCACCACGGCTCCGCCGCGCATCCGGGTCACGAGCTCCACCGCGCGCTCGCGCTCATTGTGTTCGTGGTAGCTGACGAGCCGCGCCTTGACGCCGTACCGGTCGAGCAGGACGCGTGTGCGCCGGGTGTCCTCGCAGGCGACCACATCGGCATCGCGCAGGGCAGAAAGTACCCGGAGGGTGACGTCCTCGAGATTGCCGATCGGGGTTGGGCAGACGACGAGGCGTCCAGCGCTCGTAGCGGCGATGCTCACCGTCCCCGCTCCGCGCGCTGCGCCAGGCCTTGAAAAGCGAGTACAGCCGCCCCCACCATCCCGGCCTCGACTCCGAAGCGGGCGGGAAGGATCTCCACGACATCGCGGGAAGGCGGGAGCGCGCGCTCGGCGACGACGGCGCGCGCCGGCCCGAGAAGGAGCTCGCCAGCGGCGATCACGCCGCCGCCCACGACCACCACCTCGGGGTTGAAGATGTTCACCAGAGCTGAGATCGCGACCCCGAGCCGGTGCCCGATCAGGGCCAGCGCCTCAATCGCGGCGAGATCCCCGTCGTGCGCGAGCTCGGTGACCAGCGGTCCGGTCGGCTGACGGCCGGAGGCGAGCGCCCGTCCGAGCGCCGATCGGGGTCGCTCGAGGGCCAGGCGCGCGGCCTCGCGCGCGAGCGCGCTGCCCGACGCGAGCGCCTCGATGCAGCCGCGGCCCGGACAGTTCCCCTGACACAGGGGACCGTCCATGTCGATGACCATATGACCGAGCTCGCCACCGGAGCCGATCGCGCCGCGATAGAGCTCACCGCGCAGGATCAGACCGCCGCCGATCCCGGTTCCGATCGTGAGCACGACGGCCTCGCTCGTGCCGCGGGCCGCCCCTGCTTTGTGCTCGGCGAGCGCGGTGACGTTCCCGTCGTTGTCGACGAACACCGGTAGGCCGAGTCGCTCGGCCATGACGTCGCGGAAGGGAATGTCAGCCAGCGCCAGGTTGACGGCGATGACCGCCGTGCCCGTGCGCTGATCGATCAGGGAGGGGATGCCGAACCCGACCGCATCGACCTCGTCTCCGGCCGCCTCGCGCGCCTCCTGGACGGCGGCCACGGCCGTGTCGAGCAGAGCGGACTGGTCGAGACCCAGCACCGACCGTTGCGTGCGGTGGTGGACCCCAAACCCCGCATCGACGACACCGGCCAGCAGCTTCGTCCCGCCCACGTCGACGCCGATGACGCGCCGAGAGGACATGTCAGCCACTATATGGACGCCCGCCCGGCGATGCGTCCGGAAGGGGCTGGACGCCGACCGGCGAACGGGTATTGCTACAACAATCCCTCGTATGTCTGACGATCCTAGAAAGCGAACCCCCACCGAAGACCCGCCCGAGTACCGGGTCTACCGAGCCGGCGATGACCGTCCGCGCAAAGCGGCCCGGCCGGATGCCGCGTCGGTGGCGGGCAGGGAGCGCCAGGACGCACGCGATGACAGCGCGCCCGGCCCCGACCGGCCCGGGCGAGCGACCCGCCCGGGCCCCGAGCGCCCCTACAAGGTCTATAGCTCCCGCCCCAAGGGACTCAGAGCGCGCCTGCGGGGCGAGGAGGATGTCGAGCTTCTCCAGCCCGAGCGCCCGCGGCGCGACCGCGATCAGCTCCCGCGCGAGCCCCGGCGCTGGCGCCGCCTCACCTGGCGACGGGGCCTGGCCTACCTGGGAGTCGCCGTCGTCGCCTGGTTGTTCATCTCGTTCGTCCTCTTCGTGATCAGCGCCGAGCAGCAGTCGGGCACGATCCCCGCCTCGGCCCAGGCGGCGCTTTCGCCAGGGGGGAACATGCTCACTTCCGCGGACACGATCCTGGTCATCGGCACCGACCAGCGCCCCACGGGCTCGAAGGAGCCGGGCGCCAACACCAGCGACGCCGGCAGCCGCTCGGACACCATGATGCTGTGGCGGATCGGCGGAGGCGTCTCCCGGCGCCTGTCGATTCCCCGCGACACGGTCGCGTCGATCCCCGGCTACGGGGCCAACAAGATCAACGCCGCCTACGCGTTCGGCGGGCCAGCCCTGGCCATCAAGACCGTCGACCAGTTCACGGGCATCAAGATCAACCACATCATCATCGTCAACCTCCAGAACTTCCCGAAGTTCATCGACGCCATCGGCGGCATCGACGTCACCACCGGCCGGATCTGCTCGACGATCAGCGGTGGCGTCAAGAACGGTGGCTTCTCCCTGTTCCTGAGGCCCGGCACGCACCACCTCACGGGGAGCCAGGCGCTGACCCTCGCGCGCACTCGGGACAACGGCTGCAACCCCGCCAGCACCGATCTCACCCGCGCGGGCTACCAGCAGCAGATCCTCAACGCGATAAAGGGGCAGTTGCTCTCGCCGGGAACCTTCTTCCGGCTTCCCTGGGCTTCGTACGCCGCGCCACAGGCGCTCCGGACCGACATGGGTCCCTTCACGCTCATGAGCCTGTTCGTCGCCAGCGAGCTCGGCGGCTCGGCGCCGGTTCAGATCCTCAAGCCGACGGGCTCGCAGACCCTGCCGGGCGGTGGGGCTGCGCTGACGGTGACGCCGAGCGACGTCTCGAGCGCGGTCCGGAAGCTTGTCGGCGGCTGAGCGGCGGGGCCGCGCGCGGACCTAGTCCGCGGCTGACGACGCCTTGCTCTCGGCCTTCGCCGGAGCTGCGTCTGACTTCTTTGTGCTCGACGAGTCGGAGCTCGAGGAGTCCGAACTCAACTTGTCGGCCTTCTTCTTGGCGTCGGCGGTCTCCTTGAGCTCGCGCGCTCGATTCTTGGATCCGTAGTCGGTGCTGTAGAACCCCGTGCCTTTGAAGTGCACCGCCACGGAGGAGAAGACCTTCTGGACGGACGCTCCGCACACCTCGCACTCGACGATCGGATCGTCGGACATGCGCTGCATGACCTCGAAGTCGTGACCCTTCTTGCATCGGTATTCGTACGTCGGCATCGCTTCAGGAAGTATAGCCCGCGGGATCGCGGATCCCAAGCGCTTCTTGGCACTCATGGGACGAGAGTGCCAAGGAGGCGGCGCCGGATAGCATCCGCCGCGCGATGCCCGACGACGTCGTCACCATGGAGAAGATTGTCTCGCTGTCCAAGCGCCGCGGCTTCGTGCTGCCGAGCAGCGAAATCTACGGCGGCCTGGGGTCGGCATACGACTACGGGCACTACGGCGTCCTGCTCAAGACGAACGTCAAGAACCAGTGGTGGCGGGCCATGCTCCAGGGGCG
>JALYZL010000317.1 GCA_030948875.1 Actinomycetota bacterium | reverse complement strand
CCGCCACGCCCTCCCGGCCCTCGCCACGGTGGCGCCGACCGTCGCGGAGCGCCTACACCTTGCGCGGACCCTCCCGGCCGGCGCCGCGGGGGTTGCTCTGACCTTCGACGACGGCCCGCACCCCGAGGGCACCCCGGCGATCCTGGCGATCCTGGCGCAGGCCAACGTCAAGGCCACGTTCTTCCTCGTCGGCGAACAGGTGGAGCGACGGCCGGCGCTGGCGGCCGAGATCATGGCGGCGGGCCACACCATCGGCCTGCACGGATACCGGCACCGCTGCCAGCTGCGGCTGACAGCAGACCAGATCGCCGAGGACTACCAGTGGGGTGTCGCGGCGATCGAAGATGCGACTCTGCGCGCGCCCGAGTTCCATCGCCCGCCCTACGGGATCTACAGTGGCGCGGGCCTTGCCGCGGCGCGTGACAGCCGCCTACGCCCGCTGCTGTGGTCGAAGTGGGGCAACGATTGGCGCAAGTTCACCACGCCCGAGCGGATCGCCGCGCGGGTGACCGACGAGATCGCCGACGGCGACGTGATCCTCCTGCACGATGCGGATTTCTACAGTTCGCGCGAGTCGCATCGACGCACGGCCAAGGCGCTGCCGCTGGTGATCGCAGAGCTGAAACGGCGAGAACTCGGTACCGTCCTACCGGTCTGAGAGCCTTGACGTGTGCGCTTGGCACCTGAGACGATGCTCGCGCGCAGGGTTCAGTGCCGGCCGGTCGGTTGCCTTCAGCC
Source organism: Actinomycetota bacterium (assembly GCA_030948875.1). GTDB lineage: Bacteria > Actinomycetota > Thermoleophilia > Solirubrobacterales > Solirubrobacteraceae > Palsa-465. The sequence continues at coordinate 9,280 of JALYZL010000317.1, read as the reverse complement.
GAACCAGGCACGCCCAGTAGAGCGCAGGGCCGCCCAACGAACATGACCATCGCTTCCGACACAGGCGCCCCTGACTTCGCGCGCCCGAGCGTCCCCGACTATGGGCGGTTCGCGATCGGGTTCGATGACGGCGACCGCGCGCGGGTGCACGAGCTCATCGACGGAGTCTTCGACTCCGGCCGCTGGTCCGAGGGCGAGCTCACGCCGCGCTTCGAGGCGGCGTGGGAGACGTGGAACCAGGTCCCCGCGGTGGCCTGCTCGAGCTGGGCTGGCGGGGCGGTAGCGGCGCTCGAGTTCGCCGGCGTGCGGGGGGAAACCATCCTGTGCCCGTCGAACACCTTCATGGCCACGCCGCTGGCCGCGGTGCATGCGGGCGCGCGCGTGGAGTTCGTCGACTGCAATCGCGAGGATCTGTGCATGTCCTTTTCTGACTTCGAGGCCAAGGCCGAGCGCCACCGTCCGCGGGCGGCGATGCTCGTCCACATCGGCGGGCACATCGCCTTCGACGCCGAGAAGATCGCCGCTTACTGCGCCGAGAAGGGGATCTTCCTGTTCGAGGATTGCGCCCACGCCCACGGCGCGAGCTGGAACGGCCGCCGCCCCGGCAGCTTCGGCGACGCCGGCGTCTACTCGCTCTACGCGACCAAGACGATCTCGACCGGCGAGGGTGGCGTGCTCGTCTCGAGCCGGCCTGAGCTCGTCGACTTCGCCCGCAAGTACCGCAACTACGGAAAGCCTGACTACGACGTGGCCGGCGTGAACTTCCGCATGAACGAGTTCACCGCTGCGCTCGGGTTGGTGCAGATCGAGCGGCTCGAGGAGATCGTGGCGTGGAAGAACGAAGTCGCCCGCGAATATCTCGATCCGGTCCATCCGAACCGCTTGGAGCTTCCGGACCAGATGACCTCGGGGCTCTACAAGTACATCGTCTTCGATTGGCTCGAGCGCTCGACGGGCCGGGTCTACGACGAGCCGTGTCACCGGATCATGGGGCACGACGTCGATTTGCCCAACACCGACTGGGTGGCGAGCAACCACTCGTGCGTTCCGCTCTACTACCGCCCGGCGAAGGACTGATATGCGCGTCCTGGTCACAGGAGGCTCGGGGTTCATCGGCTCGCATGTGGTCGACAAGCTCCGCCTGCGTGGGCATCAGCCAGTCATCTACGACCTGCGCCCCTCGCCGTGGCACGGGGTGGGTGGGGGCGGGGTCATCGAGACCGTGCTCGGCTCGATCACCGACCGCGAGGCGCTCGAGCGCGCGCTGCAAGGCTGCGACGCCGTCGCCCACCTAGCAGCGGTCGCCGACGTCAACGACGTCCACGCCGAGCCCGAGGACGCCGAGCGCGTCAACGCCCGCGGGACGGTCACCGTGCTCGAAGCCGCCCGCCGCTCGGGCGTGAAGCGGATCATCTACGCAAGCACGATCTGGGTCTACTCCGACTGCGCCGAAGACGACGTCAACGAGGACACCCTGCTGCCGCCGCCCAGCCACCTGTACACGAGCACCAAGCTGGCCGGAGAGCTCTACTGCAAGGCCTATCAGGAGCTCTACGGAATCGATTACACGATCCTCCGCTTCGGCATTCCCTACGGCCCGCGGGCCCGGGAGGCCGCCGTCATCCCGGCCTTCGTCAACAAGGCGCTCAAGGGCGAGCCCCTCACGCTCGCCGGCGACGGCAGCCAGTCGCGCCGCTTCGTGTACGTCGAGGACCTGGCCGAAGGCGTTGCGCTCGGGCTGGGCGAGCTGGCGGCGAACCGCGTCTACAACCTCGCGAGCAACGAAACGGTGACGATCAAGCAGATCGCCGAGACGGTCAAGGAACTGATGGGCCACGTCGAGATCGCCTACACGCCCGCTCGGCCCGGCGACTTCGGCGGGAAGATCGTCTCCAGCGAGCGTGCCGAGCGCGAGCTCTCGTGGACGGCCGCGACGCCGTTCCACGAAGGGGTTCGGCGCTACATCGCGTGGCGCCACGAGCAGGCGGCCGCCGCGAAGCAGGAGGCCGAGCACGCGGTGATCATCCCGGCGGGCGAACCCGATGCCGAGGCGCAGCCGCGCAAGGTTCTGATCGTCTCCGCCGACATCGGCGAGGGTCACGATCTCCCGGCCCGGGCCGTGGCGCGGGAGTTCGCCGACGAGGACCCTGACGCCCGCATCTCGATCGTCAACGGGCTGCCCGCCATGGGTCCCCTGCTCACCAAGGTGCTGCGCGAGAACTCGGCCTTCATGTTTCGCTGGGTGCCGTGGCTGTTCGACATCCAGTATTGGCTGTTCATGTACTTCGCGCCGACCCGCTGGCTCGCGCAACGGCTGCTGACGGCATTCGGCCGGCGCGGGCTCATGCGCCTGATCCGGGCCGAGAATCCCGACGTCATCCTCTCGACGTATCCGGGAGTGACGGCGATCCTTGGCGAGCTGCGACGGCGAGGCAAGCTCAAGGTCCCGTGCTACTCGTCGATCACCGACCTTGCGGGCCTGCGCTTCTGGGCGCACCCCTACATCGACCTGCACTTCATCACCCACCCCGAGTCGCTCGAGGAGGCCGAGAAGATCGCCGGGCCCGGAAGCGTCAGGTGGGCCAAGCCGCCGACGCTGCCTTCGTTCCTCGCCTCGCGCCCGCGCGACGAGGCCCGGCGCGCGCTCGGGCTGCCGGCCGATGCCCAGGTGATCGGGGTCTCGGGCGGTGGCTGGGGGGTCGGCGATCTCGCCAGCGCCGTCGAAGCCTCGCTGGCGTTCCCAGACGCGATCGTCCTCGCCCTGTGCGGACGCAATGACAGGCTGCGCGCCCGGCTCGCCAAGCGCTTCCCGGACGAGCCGAGACTGCGTTTGATGGGCTTCACCGACCGGATGGGCGATGTGCTCGCCGCGTCCAACGCACTCGTGCACTCCAGCGCCGGGTTGACGGTGCTCGAGGCGATCATCCGCGGCTGCCCGGTGGTGTCCTACGGATTCGGCTACGGCCACGTGCGCGCGAGCAATGCGGCGCTCGAGCGCTTCGGCCTCGCGGAGGTCGTGCGCAAGCGCCGCGACCTGGGCCCGGCCATCGAGCGCGCGCTCGCCAAGCACCCCGAGCCCGATGGCTCGTTCGCCCGGCGCCCTTCGACCGCCTCGCTGATCTTCGGCGACGAGCGTCGGATCAAGCCCGTCCCCGCGTGGCGGCTGCGGACGGTGCGGGCCGCGACGACGGCGCTCGCCGCGCTCGCGATCGGCGGCTGGGTCTTCACGACCACCGATTCCTACTCGCTGCTCTCGAACGCCTTCGGCGGTATGCGACCGGTCAACACCGTGGAGACGAGCTCCCCCGTGGTGGGGGTGCTCATCGACGCGCCGGGAGCGCAGGTGCCGGCGCTCGCAAGCACCGCTTCTCAGGAGGGTTACCAGGTGAGCTTCTTGCTCGGACAGGCGCCGTCGGCGAGCGAGCTCGCCGCCCTGCGCGCCGACGAGCAGCAGCTTGTACCGCTGCTGCCCTCGAGCGGCCTCGTCCGCTGGCTGGGCACGCGCGGAGACCTGCACCGCATCATCCACGCGCTCGGTTACGGGCACCACTTCTTGTACACCTCGCGTGGCTTCAGCATCGGCCAGTACCTGTTCGCCCACGGTGCCGGGGGCCGTCCCATCGCCGGTGCCGTCCAGCTCGACGGCGACGAGCCGATCGGAACGCTCCACGCCGGCGAGGTGGTCGAGCTCAAGGTGACCAATGAGCAGAGCCTGCTGCCGATGCTCATCGCGCTCCACCAGCGGCTCCAGGCCGAGGGCCTGCACGCGGTGCCGGTCGGTCAGCTCATGCGCGACGCGAGCCAGACGACGTAGCGCCGCCCGTCAGGGCCCCCTCAGCGAAGCATCTTCGACGTTCGGTAGGAGCCTGTGCGCGCGGTGACGCGCACCGTCGCCCCGTGGCGGTGGCGAGACAGCACGGCGACCGCGGTCGCCCGCAGGTGAAGCCGGACGTGCCCCGTCGAGCCGCCGCCGAAGGTGATCGTCGCGTGGCTCTCCTGAGCGCCGCCCATGGTGGCCCTGACCGTCGTGCGACAGGTACGGTTGGCCGAGGCCGTGCACTCGAGGGTGACGATGATGAGGTTGCCCTTGCGCCGTACGCGGGCGATGGTGGCGTGGCCGGAGTGGCTGGTCGCGGTGCCGCCGGTGCCGCCCAGGCCGCCGCCCGAGCCCTTACCGCCCGAGCCCGTGCCGGAGCCGGAGCCCGTGCCGCCCGAGCCCGTGCCGGAGCCGGAGCCGGAGCCGGTGCCGGTGCCGCCGCCAGTGCCGCCAAGCCCGGTGAGCGAACCCGACCCCAAGAGCAGCTTGCCGAGGTTGCCGACCACCGTGTTCAGAGGCGCGGGGAGCGCCGCGGTGACGCCCTGCAGCGTGGCGATCACGGCCTGCAGCTGTGCTGGGTTGAGGGCGCCGCCGCTGGCGAGGATCCCCGCGATGCCGTTCAGCGTGGCGGCCGCGGGCGCGGGAACTGCCGACTGCGCGGCCACCTGGCTGAGGATCCCGCCCACCGGAGCGAGAACTCCGCCGGCGACCGACGATCCCGCCGCGAGACCGGGAAGGTTCCCGAGCGCCGCCAGCGCGCTGGTGATCTGGGCCGAGCTCAGACCCGGCACGCCGCCGAAGATCGAGCCCGAGGCGCCGAGAGCGCCCGTCAACTCGGAGACCAGGGTGCCGAGGGGGGCGGGGAGGCCGCTGACCCCCTGCAGGGCGCCGATCAGCGCGAGCAGGGTGCTGGGATCAACAGCGCCCGGGCCGTTCAAGGTTGCGGCGATGCTGTTCAGCGTCGTGGCGGCCGCCGTGGGCACGCCAGGCTCGGAAGCAAGCCGGCTGAGGATGCTCCCCACCGACGCCAGCGACAGCCCGGGCACTGACGCGCCCGGCGAGAGACCGGGGAGTCCGCCCAACCCGGTGAGGGCGCTGGTGATCGACCCCGTGGGCAGGCCGTTCCCTACGCTCGCGAGCTGCCCGAAGATCGAACTCGACGCCGACAGCTGAGCGACGAGGGCGCTGGCGACGCCGTTCAGCGGAGCCGGGAGGCCGCCCGCCGCGCTCTGGACTTCGGAGATCACGCCAAGTAGCTGCGCCGGAGTGAGGGCGCCGGCGTTCAAGCCGGCGGCGGCGCTCGTGAGCGAGGAGGCGGCCCCTGCGGGCACGCCCGCCTCGCCGGCCAGCGTCGAGAGGACGGTGGCCACGGATGAGAGCGAGCCGGTGGCGACGCTGCCCCCGAGGGGAAGGCTCTGCAGCCCGCCCAGCGCCGTCAGCGCCGACGTGTTCTGGCCGCTCGTCAGCCCGCTCACCTGGGAGAGCAGCTGAGCGAGGCCGGCACTGGTGAGCGCGGCGGTCAGCTCGTCGACCGCCTCCACCACCGCGGTCGAGGCGCCGGGGGCGGCGGCGATCTGCTGGAGATCGGCGAGGGTCTGCGTGAGGCTGGAGGGAGCGGCCGGGTTGAGCGCGGCCAGGAGGCTCAGGACCGGCGTGAGCAGGGAGCCGAGGAGGCCGCCGTTGAGGGTAGTGAGGGCGTTGTCGAGCGAGCCGAGCGAGAGGATTCCCAGCGATCCGCTGGGAGCGACACCCTGGAGGGTGGTGAGCTCGGAGATGACCGAGCCCGCATTCGACGAACTGATCCCAGCGGCCTGGAGCGCGGCGGTCACGTCGGGCAGGGCGGGGACGGGACTGCTGGCGAGGGCGCTGTCGAGCGTTGGGGTCGCGAGCGAGGCCGCGAGCACAGTCGTGCACAGGGCGGCCTTGAGGCGAGGGTGGGTCATCGGGTTCTTCCCATTGATGTTGGGTCGCGCCCGTCGCGCCGTGCACACCTGGAGGGCCAAGCGCGCTTGCGCGCCGCCCACCCGCGTTGCCCCGAATCGCGAGCCGAGGCCGACAGCGTTGCTATCGGCCGGTTCGAGGCAAGCTTTAGCGACCTGTCGAAATCTTTATTGACCCTAAGCGAGCATTCTATGAATGGGCCGCCCCGGCCGGAATCAATTCGGCCGGGGCGGCCGCTGCGGATCAGACGGCGGAGAGGTCGCGGACCTGCGTGAGGCGGAAGCTGTTTCCGGATGGGTCGTGGAATCCGCAATCGATCCCGTACGGCCGGTCCTCCGGCTCCTCGGAGAACTCGACCCCGCGCGCCTTGAGCTCCTCGTAGGAGGCGCGGCAGTCTTCGGTCGTGAGGAAGACCGCACCCGCGAACCCCTTGGCCATCAGGGTGCCCACTTGCTCGGCCGTCTCGTCGTCCATGACCGGTGGGCCGGGAATCTCCATGAGGACGATCGAGATCTCTGGCTGACCGACGGGGCCAACGGTGAGCCAGCGGAAGTTGCCCATCTCGGGCATGGTCACATCGGAGCGCACCTCCATCCCGAGCTTCTGCGTGTAAAACGCGAGCGCTTCGTCCTGGTCGTGCACCCACAGCTGCGTGGTCGAGAGCTTGAACATCGGTGTTACCTCCTGGGGAGACGATCGGTCGCCGGCCAAGCTACTCCGGTGACGTGCCGCTGTCTTCTCGAAACGTGCTGCGTTGCCGCCGCCCGTAGACGCGCAGCACGCAACCTGGGACGCGCGCGTGCTGGGCCGCAGGAGGAAACGCTGCGCGGTAGGCAGTTGGAGATCGGGCGTAGTTGCGGGTGAAGCTGGTGGTGAAGGAACCGACGCTCTGCAGACCGACCGAGAAGCAGATGTCGGCGACCGAGCGGTCGGTGGTGCGCAGCAGCGCCGCCGCGCGCTCCAGGCGCCGGGTCAGCAGGTAGGAATGCGGGGGCTCGCCGAAGGCGCGGCGGAACTCACGGCTGAAATGGGCGCGCGAGAGCCTCGCGGCGCGCGCGAGATCGTCGACACCCAGCGGCTCGAAGTACCGCGCGTCGGCGAGATCCTTGGCGCGCAAGAGGTGACGAGCGGGCGGGACGTAGGCCGTCACGCCGCCTTGTTGTCGCCCGCGACCTCCGCCGCCGCGGCTTCGGCGGCGACGAGCTGGTCCTCGACGAGCTTGAGGCCGGAGTCCCAGAACCCCGGGTCGGCGAGATCGATGCCGACGATGGCGCCGAGCTCTTCGGGGCTGCGCGACCCGCCCGCGGCGAGAAGATCGAGGTAGCGAGGGACGAAGGACTCGCCCTCCTCGACGTAGCGCTGGTATACCGAGAGCGCCAGCAGCTGTCCGTAGGCATAGGCGTAGACATATCCGGAGGTGGTGATGAAGTGGGGCACGTAGGACCACCACATCCGGTAGCCGTCGGTCACCTCGACGGCGTCGCCGAGGAGCTCGGTCTGAGTCTCGGTCCAGAACTCGTCGATGCGGTCGACCGACAGCTCCCCATCGGAGCGGCGATGGGTGTGGACGAGATGCTCGAAGCGGTTCATCGCCATCTGGCGGAACACGGTGGCAATCGTGCCCTCGAGGCTCTCGGCGAGCAGGCTCAGGCGCGCCTGTGGGGTCGAGGCGGCGTCGAGCATGCGCCCGAACACGAGCGCCTCCCCGAACACCGAAGCGGTCTCGGCCAGGGTCAGCGGCGTCGCCTGGTGGAAGACCCGCTGGGGTTGGGCGAGGGCGGCGTGCAACCCGTGGCCGAGCTCGTGGGCCATGACGAGGACGTCGCGGCGGCGCGCGGTGTAGTTGAGCATCACGTAGGGGTGCACGCTCGGGACCGTGTAGGCACAGAACGCCCCGCCGCGCTTACTCGGACGGATCGGCGCGTCGATCCAGCGCTCGTCGAAGAACCGGCGCGTGATCTCGCCGGCCACGGGCGAGAACGAGTTATAGGTGTCGAGCACGAGCTCGCGAGCCTCGCCGAAGCCGTAGGTGACGTCCTCGACGATCACCGGCGCCGAGCGGTCGTAATCGGCAAGGCGCGGCAGTCCGAGCAGCCGAGCCTTGAGCGCGTACCAGCGCTGGGGGATGTCGTAGCGGCGGCGCACCGCCTCGATCAGCGCCATCACCGACTCGTCCGACGCCTCGTTGGAGAGGTTGCGCCACGCCAGCCAGTGGGGATAGTGGCGTAAACGGTCCTCGACCGCCTTGTCGTGGACGAGAGTGTTATAGATGAAGGATCGCGTGCGTATGCCGAGCTCGAGCGCGGCCGAGACCGCCTCCGCGGTGACCCGCCGCACCTCGCGCTCGGGCGACATCAAGCGGCTGAGCGCGACCTCGAGCTTGACCTCCTCGCCGTCGAGGGGGACGGTGAGCGTCGAGGTCAGCTCGCCGAACAGACGGCCCCACGCGGCCTGGCTGGAGATCGCCTTCTCGGCGAGGATCTTCTCCTCGGGCTCTGAGAGCAGGTGCGGGCGGTAGCGGCGCGCGCTGCGCAGATGGTGGGCGGCGAAGGCGAGCTCGTCCGAGCTCAGCAGCTCGTCGGCGCGCTCGTCGGCGACCGCGGCCCACTCGAGCTCGAAGAACAGGAGCTTGGTGTCGATCTCGGTTCCGCGCTCCTGCACGTGCTGGAGCAGTGCTCCTCGCTGAGGATCGGCGGTGTCGGTGGAGAACATGAGCGCGGCATACGAGGCAGCGCGGCCCGCCAGCTCGTTGATCTCCTCGAGCTCGCGCATCGCGGCTGCGAGCCCGGTGCCGTCAAGCTCGCCCACGTGCCCGGCATTGGTTGCGGCGAACTCGTCGGCGAGCTCGGTCGCCCGATCAAGCTGGCGCCTGACCCCTTCCTCCCCCCCGCCCTCGGCGAGGGCTGAGAGGTCCCATTCGGTGCTTTGCAGCTCGGGGTCGGCGAGCAGTTCAGTGGTGGCGGACATAGGCGGAGGTTATTAGGTTCGTTAGGCCGGACATGTCTGCGGCCCCATGGGTCCGGTCAACTCGAAAACGGAGATCGGCTGCCCGTGGGCGATCTGGCGGAACACCAGCCGCGCCACCCCGTCCGAGGCCGTCCAAGTGCCCTCGGGCGAGTACTGCAGGCCACGGGGGTGCCACGGGTCGCGGGCCGGGGTGGTGACGATGTAGCGGTATCGCCCGGCATTGACGGCGGTCCGCCACGCGCGGCAGGTACGGATCGGAGTGAACGAGCCGTGGGCCCCGTGGTGGGCGATGTAATCGACGCGGTTGGAATCGTCGACACCGAGCAGCGGGTAGGAGAAGAAGCCGCCGAACGTCCCCGCCAGACCGATGCGCGCGTGGTGGACGTCCCTGGCCCAGGCCCACAGCCGCGAGAGCGAGGACACGCCGGGCTGGAACGTGTAGCGACCGCGAAGGTAGTGGCGCTGCCCGGCGTACCCGGCGACCGCGACGGCGGCGAGCAGGACGGAGGCGCCGACGATGAGCGGGATCCTCGGCTTGGGACGGCGGGCCGCGGC
>JALYZL010000315.1 GCA_030948875.1 Actinomycetota bacterium | reverse complement strand
CTCGTCGGCGCGCGCGGCGATGCCGGGCGCGGGCCGCCCCGCGGCGAGATCGGCCAGGCGCTGGACGACCAGGCGGCGAAGCGCCGGGGGTAGCGCGCGCAGGCGCGCGAGATCGATCTCCCGGCCGCCCTCGAGGACGTCGTCGACCAGCCCCTCGAGCACCACCGCTTCGTCGCGCAAGATCTCCACCAGCGCGAGCACGTTCGCCTCCGCTCCCGGGTGGACCCGGCGCAGGGCGGACACGAGCTCGCCTCGCACACGCCCACGCGCGTACCGGCACTCGGCGTTGGTAGCGTCGTCGCGCCAGCTGAGACCGCGCTCGCGACAGTAGGCCCCGGTCTGCGCCCGGGTCAGTGAGAGCAGCGGCCGCACGACGATCCCGTTGCGCTCGCGCATCCCGAGCAGGGCCCTCCGGCTCGGCGCCGACGCCAGCCGGTAGAGCACGCCTTCCACCTGGTCGGTCGCCGTGTGCCCGGCCGCCACGTCGGCACCGGTCCGCTGCACGATTCGTGAGGCGGCGCCGTAGCGGACCTCGCGGGCCCACGCCTGGACGTTGCCCGGCGGCGGCGGGCCGGGACGCTCCACCTCGATCGGGACGGCGAGGCGGCGGCAGAGCAGAACGCAGTGTCGCTCGTCCTCGTCGGACTGCTCACGCAACGCGTAGTTGACGTGGAGCGCGGCGACCGCCTCCGGCCCAGCAATTCGGAGCGCGAGATCGAGCAGGCAGACCGAGTCACGGCCGCCGGAGAGGAGCACCAGCACCTCGCGCCCGGGAACGAGGAGCCCCCCGGCGCGCACCTGTTCGACGATGGCGACCTCGCCCATAGGCATAGGGTCGCTCATAGCGCGCTGAGCTCGGTCACCCCGACCTCGCCCATAGGCGTAGGGTCGCTCATAGCGCGCTGAGCTCGGTCACCCGCCGCTCGTTCACTCTTCGTTGGCCTCCGGGATCCGAGCGAGGAAGATCTCAGTGGGCTCGGTGAACCCCTTCAGGCGCACCTCGGCGATCCGCTCGAACTCGAGGTGCGACCCCGCGTGGTCGACTACGGGCTTGGTGAGGAGGACCTCGCCCCCGGCCGAGCGGGCGGCCACGCGGGCGGCGATGTTGACGTCGCGGCCGAAGTAGTCGCCGTCGCGGTAGATGGCATAGCCATAGTGGATTCCGATCCGGGGCAGGGGACGCTCGGTCTGCATGCTCTGAAATCCCACCGCCCAATCGGTCAGCGTGGCGGGGTCCGATCCGACGATCATCACCTCGTCGCCGATCGTCTTGATCACCCGTGCCTCGTCGGGGAGGGTGATCTCGACCGCTTCGACGAAACGCTCGACGGCATCGACCGCGCGCCGCTCGCCCTCTTCCTCGGTCAGGCGCGTGTATCCGGCGAGATCGGCGAAGGCGACGGCCACCCGCATCCGCCCGAGGCCGGGCTGCTCGCCGGCGGCGGCGCCATCGAGGTCAGCCTCCATGTGCCCGACCACGTCCTGCTCGACGAAGTGCTGGAGAAAGTGCTGGTGGACGGCGTCCATGACCGGGGAGGCGAGGGGGAGGATCTCGCGCGCCAGATTCTCCATCTGCTCGGCCATCTCGAGGCCCGAGACCCCCTCGCGCATGAGCGGCTCGTGGACGTAGAGGTGGAAGAGGCGCACCTCGGCGTCGGCGATCTGCGCGAGGGCCTGCCCGTACACGCGCACGAGCTGGAGCATCGCCACCAGGGGGAATCCGGACGCCAGCACCGCGGCGATGTAGCGCAACAGTTGCACGTCGTCCTCCGAGAACCGCTGGGTATCGACGGGCCGGAGCCCGAGCGCGGTCGAGATCCGCTCGATCAGGGCGGGCTCGAGTCCCGTTTCACGTGCGGCCTCGGCAAGCACGTAGGCCGAGTCGGTCGGCGGGAAGAGCTCCTCGACGTAGGCGAAGGCAAGCCGGCCCTCGTCCGTGGCCCTCCGGATCTCGTGCAGCGAGTGCCCGCGGGCGCGCATGCGGGCAACCACGCGCGCCTGAGCGGTGGCCTCGGGCGTCCAAGCGCCACGGTGCTGCGGGATGACGCCCTGCGCCACCCAGCGTCTCAGCGTCGCGGGTTTCACCCCGGCTCGTTCTGCGACCTCGCCCGTGGTCAGCACAGCAGTCGGCGGCGGGATCCCGTCGAGACCCCGCCGCCCGCGGGCGAAGCGGCCCGCTCCGTTGGCCGTCGGCGCTCGTCGCAGTCGTGGCGGCGCCTCGCGGACGCAATCCCGGTGCGCGCTTGCGCGCGCGGTGCCGGCATTGCGCTCACGCTCCGGCCTGTTGCCTGGTTCGGACCATGAGGTCTACTCGCTTCGCGCACGGCTGTCAATGCGCGGACGCGGCTTAATCCTCGAGATGCGGGTAGTCGGCCGCGATCATGGCCCGGTAGCGAGGAAAGAGCGGCTTGGTGATGGGAAGGATGGCGAGCGCAGCCTTGACGTCTCCGGCGGCCTTTATGCGCCGCCGGGCGATGGCGATGGCGATGTTCTCCTTGCCCTGGAAGTAGCGGTTCGCTGTCTCCGAGCTCATTGACATCCTCACCTTGGGCTCCCAGTCGATGTCGTCGGACCACACCCAGGACAGGTTGGCCTCGGCCGGGCCCCCGGCGCGGATGTTGACGACGAGGTCGACGTCGGTGAACTCGAACCGCTGCGGCGTGTCCGCGTCACGGAGCTTCGGCCCCATGTCCGGATCCTCGCTCATCAGGGCGAACATGCGATCCATGACCTCGCGGAACTCGGTCTCGGACTTGAAGTCGCTCATCTGTGGTCCCGCCCGAACCGCTGGAACCTGCGCCGTGCCGCCGGGCATCGCGGCGCAGTGTACCCGCGAGCATGTGGCATACCGTTCAATCTCGTGAGCGCCGATCCCATCCACCTGCAGCCCACGGCACCCCTGGCCGAGCGCGTGCTCCTTCCCGGCGATCCCGGGCGCGCGCTACGCCTCGCCCAGGCCCTTCTCCGCGAGCCGAGGATGTTCAACCACCACCGCGGCCTGTGGGGCTACACGGGCACCGCCGCCGACGAAGAGCCGCTGACCATTCAGAGCACGGGGATGGGCGGTCCCAGCGCCGCCATCGTCATCACCGAGCTCGCCACCCTCGGCGCCCAGCGCCTAATCCGCGTCGGCACCTGCGGAGCCCTCGACCCCACCCTCGAGCTCGGCGATCTCGTACTCGCGCGCGAGGCAATACCCGGCGACGGAGCAAGCAAGGCCCTCGGAGCCGCCGGTCGGGTGAAGCCTCACCCGGAGCTCACCGACGCGATCGCCAACGCGGCCGGCCCGGACCTCCGCCAAGGCGCGATCGTCAGCACGGACCTGTTCTACGACAGCGAAGACATAACGGAGGATGGGGCGCTGGCGGTGGAGATGGAGACGGCCACGCTCTTCACGATCGCGACGAACAAGAGTCTGCAGGCAGCGTCCCTCCTCATCGTCACGGACAAAGGCACCTCCCGGCTCGCCGCCGATGCTCTAACCAAGACGGAGCAATGGGCCGGGGAAATCGCCACCACGGCACTCCTGATCGATCAAGCGGCTACGAACCCGAGCCCGTGGGCGCCTCCAGCCGAGCCAAGGAAGCTTCAATTGCCGCCAACCGTGCCTCGACCGCACTGTCAGACCCCAGCCGGTCAATCCGGTCCTCCACCCGATCAAGCGCATCCTCGATCCCCTCCAGGCGCTGGGACACCCCCCGCAGACGGCGGGTGAGCCGCTCCAGGTCACTCGCCGACGGCAGGTTGAGTGCGCCCATGGCAACCTCCTGGGCACGCACCGCGCGCTCGCGCGTCTCGAAGGCGGCCGAGAGCGCTCCAGTGATGAGGGGGTTCTCGAGCAACTCCTGAGCGAGCTTGCCGATCGCCTCTTCGCCCTGACGCGTCATGCGGTCACGCAGGCCCTTGCTGTCTTCGGACAATTTTTGTAGGCCTCCGATCTCAAGCTCCCGATAGGCGGTCACTCTAGCGCACCCGGTTGGGCGCTCCCGGGGCGCGAGGCAAGCCATCAAGCTCTGGTTGAGCTTTAGTGCCTGCGTACCCTTAGTCGTAGTCCCGGCGATCCCCCGCCGTTCGACCCATCTGGCCGCATCGCTAAGTTCATTACAGTGTTTACGCCTTCCCGCCGATGTAGGTCGGACAACCGTGATCGGCCCCGTGGCCGCCCCCGCGCGCCAGCCCCGAGGCCTTCCGCAGGCACCTCGAAGGTCCGTCTGGGAACCCCCATCTCGATGCTTCCTCGTTGCAAACCCTCCCGCCAGTGTGTACCGTGCACGCCGCGCTGCCTGAACCGTGGCGCCGACGACTTGCGCAGGCAGCCGAATTGGCGTGGGAGGAGATTGGCAACAGTGTTGAGGAGTCGGAGGGTTATTGGCGCTTTGGCCGCGGCAGGGGCCATGTCCGCCGGCATAGCGATTGCTGCGGTCCCGTCTGCGTCCGCGGAGCAATGCGTGGTCACCGTCACGCTGCTCGGCGGCGTTCAGCTCCCGTTCACGATCGACGTGCCCCCGGGAACGCCGTTGTCGAGCCTGTCCTTGCCCGGCCTCAAGCTCCCGATTCTCTCCGAGTCGGAGTCTTGCCCGCCGGCGGCGGCAGCACCGACGACGGCCCCCGCCGTGCAGGCCCCCTCGGGGGCGCCGACCGCGTCGGCGCCGACCACGAGGTCGACCCCGACCTCGCAGTCGCCCTCCGCGTCCGCGGGGACGAAGCCCAAGCGCACCAAATCATCGAAGGGCGCCAAGAATGCGCTCTCCGGAGCGGTCCAGGGCAGCGTCGTCGTCAAGAGCGCGACCCCACAGTCGCCCGCCGCGGTCAAGAACGGTCAGGCCCCGCTGCGGACCTCCACCGGCGCGCCGACGGCCGGGAACCCGACGTTCTCGTTCGCGCTGCCGACGCCGGCGCCGCTCTTCGTGCCGAACTTCTTCATCGACAGCTTCCAGATCCCGCCGGGGCTGCTCCCGATCTATCAGGCCGCAGGGATCCAGTACAACGTCCCGTGGGCCGTCCTCGCGGCGATCAACGACGTCGAGACCAACTACGGGCGTAACCTCTCGATCAGCTCCGCCGGAGCCACGGGGTGGATGCAGTTCATTCCCTCAACGTGGAAGCAATACGGGATGGACATCACCGGCAGCGGAAGCGCGGATCCGTACAACCCCGTGGACGCCATCTTCGCCGCGGCGCGGTACCTGAACGCCGCCGGGGCCTCGAAGAACCTGGCCAAGGCGATCTTCGCCTACAACCACGCGAATTGGTACGTCCAGTCGGTACTCCTGCGCGCGAAGCTCATCGAGGGCATTCCCGAGCAGCTGATCGGTGCGCTCTCCGGCCTCGTCGAGGGCCACTTCCCGGTCGCCGCCCCCGCCACCTATGCGGACGATGCCGTCGAAAGCCTGGCCACCCGCAGGGCGCATGGCGCGAATGCCGCCCTCCCGATCAACTCGGGCAGCGCCACGTCGATCTCGGTCTTCGCCAAGGCGGGCTCGCCGCTCATCGCGGTCAACGACGGCAAGATCGTGGCCATGGGCAACAACCGGTCCATGGGCCGCTACCTCCAGCTCCAGGACACGAACGGGAACACCTACACGTACGCGCACCTGGGCTCGATCTCGAAGACCTTCGCCGTGCCCAAGCCGGTCAAGGTGACCGCCAAGGAGATCGCCAGCGAGCTCTCGGCCAAGCCCGCGCCGAGGCCGACGGGTCCCGCGACAGCCGGTACCCAGGTCGCGGCCGCGGCGGTCAAGCCGAGCACGATCACCTCAGCCGCCGCCAAGACCGCACAGGTCAAGGCCACCGTCGCCCCGAAGTCCTCGCCGAGCACACGCGTGAGCACCCCGCAGCCTTCGGGCTCGCCCAAGGTGCGCCTGTTCGCGAATCCGTCGCGGCCCGCCTCCTACGCTTCGGGCGGGCAGACGCAGCTCAGCACCGCCGCCGGAGCGATCCAGAGCTTCCAGAACTACTTCTCGGACACGCTGCACCTCGCGCGCAACCAGTACACGCTGCAGCCCCTGAAGGTCGGCTCGACCGTCGTCGCCGGCACGGTTCTCGCGCGCATCGGGGCCGGTTCCCCGACCGACGCCTCGCATCTCGTGTTCATGATCCGCCCCGCGGGCCGGGACGCACCGCTGATCGACCCGAAGGTCATCCTCGACGGCTGGGAGCTCCTGCAGGCCAGCTCGATCTACCGCGCCGCGAACATCAATCCGTTCATCGGACCGGACGCCAAGAACCCGACGATCGGGCAGGTGCTGCTGATGAGCAAGGCTCAGCTCCAGCAAGTCGTGCTCGCCGACCCGCACATCCAGATCTACTCCTGCGGCCGGCGTGACATCACTGCCGGACTGGTCGACCGGCGCATCCTGGGCACGATGGAGTTCCTCTCCCGGTCGGGTCTGGATCCGAGCATCTCGGGCCTGCAGTGCGGCCAGAACGGCTCCAACCGCTCGACGCCGGGCGCCAACTCCGTGTCCACCGGAGCCAGCGTGGAGATCGCCAAGATCAACGGCGTCGCGATCCAGGGCCACCAGGGCACCGGCTCGATCACCGACCTGACGATTCGTCGTCTGCTCACCTTGCAAGGCTCGCTGCGGCCGAACCAGATCATCAGCCTGATGAGCTATCCGGGCCAGACCAACACCCTGGCCCTTCCCGATCATGCGGACCGAATCCAGGTCGCCTTCACGCCGCTCTTCGGGCAGAACAAGAAGCTCTCCAAGCAGGTCAACAGCATCCTCAAGCCGGCGCAGTGGATCAAGCTGATCGACACCATCAGCACGATTCCGCAGCCCACGATCCCCACCACCACCGTCAACCGGTCCAGCGGCCACTGACGGCCGACGTCAACGCTCTTCCGCTTCGCCCAGCTCGAGCTTCCCTGGGCGTTAGGGCCAGCGGATGGCCGCTACCTCCTCCGCCGGCCGGGCGACGCGGCTGACGCACCGCCCGCGCACGTCCTCGTGCTCGCGACCCTGGGTGCCCCCGAGCGTAGGCGCAGGCTGCAGAAGCGACCATCTCAGGCTCTACCTGAGCCTAAGCCAACACCGGTGACGACCGCGCGAGTGACGGTCGTCGACGTCAGCGATCCCCTGCCCGACGAACGGGCGGCCGGCGCCTGGCTCGACCAGGCCGGCGAGCATGATCTGGGCGCCGGGCTTGCCGTGATCAACCGTGCGCTGCATGCGTTCCGGATCGTGACCGCCGATCCCTACCTGCACGAGATCGCGCGCGAGCAAGCGCTCGT
>JALYZL010000269.1 GCA_030948875.1 Actinomycetota bacterium | reverse complement strand
CGGTTGGACTGACCGCCGCTTCGCGCGTTTCGTCAACCAACGCCGATCAATGCACAATCGGGGATACCTCGCACGCGTCCAGGCGGGGTATCTCAACCGTTCGGCTGATACGAACGTGCGTTCGCGGTCCAATCTACGGTCCAAATTGAGCGAAACTCAGTCCAACTCAGATGCCCTAACCCCAGTGAATCCGGGCGGTCAGAAGTAGCGGGTACCCGGACCTTCGGGCTGGGGGCCGGGCGGTCGCAGGTTCAAATCCTGTCTCCCCGATAGAGGAAAGTCCCGCAAAAGCGGTTATGCACAGCAGCGTCGCCCGGGGCAAAAATGCCCAGAGGGCATCGAAAGGGCATCAAACTCTCGCGGCAGCGGTGCTTCAGTCCCGGTAGGCACGGCCGCGGGGCATCACGCGCTGAATGACGACGACGCTCTCTTCGGGGTCGCGGTCGAAGCGCACACGCCAGTCGCCGACCCGGAGCCGCCATTGGGGCGGGTCGCCCACGAGCCGCTTGATGTTCCCGCTTGGCGGCTGCGCGCGCAGGCCCTCAAGCGCGTCGAGGATCCGTTCGCGGACCGGCGGGTCCAATCGCTTGATGTCCCGGCGTGCGGACGGGGCGAGCCTGATGCGCCAGCCGGGCTCGTTCAACGCTGGGCGTCGAACTCGGCTCGGACCTCTTCGAGGCTGATCGTCTCGCCCCGGACGATCTCGTCACGAGCGACCTGAACTGCGGCCTCTTCCTCTTCCGTGACGGGCTCATCGTCCAGTGGAGCGTTTTCGAGCAGGACGGTGAGCGGATCGGTACGTCGGTCGAGCAGCTGCAGGGTCTCTGCGGCCTCTTCTTCTGTGAACGTTTCGATCCGCTCGCGGAGCTTTTCCTTCGCAGTCATCGTGGCACGAGGATACCGACCACCCCGTCTCAGCACCCTCTTCGATGCCGAGCGTCGCCACGAGGAAAACGCTCGAGCTTTCGAGGGATGGCGGTGCTGTCAGCCGCGCGTTGCGGTCGGGCTAGTGCGAACGCTTTCGGTGGTGCGAAAGAGGCGTCACGGCGACCGCGAGATGCTGTGGGAACTCAATGAGGAGAAGGCCCGCGGCCCGCCGCTTCCGCTGGCTGCCCGGTGGCGCCTCCTCTGCCATGGCCTCGGGTCTCAGTGGGTGCGCCCTTGACTTGCGGGTGTCCAGGAAGCCTCGCCAGCGTCATCACGATGTTGTCATCAAGCGTTGCCGGATCGAGCCGAAAGGAGAGCGCGGTGCGCTCGATCAAGGTGCTCCGAGAGTTCTGTTAATTCGTGGAAGCAGAAGCGGGCCGCGGGCGGCACGGCAGGGTCGTCTTCAATTCGGCAGGCTTCTCCTCGTGGCCGATGACGTAGAGGATTGTCCGCGTTGCGATTGCGTAGTGCCTGTGGGGTCAGCTGGCGATCGCGTTGAGGTCAGCCAGGGCATCCTCGGGCAGTGTGAGCGCTGCCCCGGCGACGTTGTCGCGTAGATGGGCGACCGAGGAGGTGCCGGGGATGAGCAGGATGTTGGGGGAGCGTTGCAACAGCCAGGCAAGCGCGACCGCCATCGGGGCCGTTTCAAGCCCCGACGCGACGGACACGAGCGCGTCGGATTGCAAGGGGGTGAAACCGCCCAGCGGGAAGTACGGCACGTAGGCGATGCCCTGCTCAGCGAGGGAGTCGATAAGCGCGTCGTCGACGCGGTGGGCGATGTTGTAGAAGTTCTGGACGCACACGATCGAGGCGATCGACAGCGCTTCGGCGATCTGCGCCGGGTCGACGGTGCTGACGCCCAGGTGCTTGATCAGGCCTTCCTGTTGCATCTCGGCCAGCGCAGTGAACGGCTCGGCGATTGAACCGGGCGTCGGGGCGTCAAGGCCGCCGACCCGGAGGTTTACGACGTCGAGCGCATCGACGCCGAGGTGCTCGAGGTTCTCGTGCACGGCTTGGCGCAGCTCCTCGGGCGCCAACGCTGTGGGCCATCCACCCTCGGCGTCGCGGCGGGCCCCGACCTTGGTCACGATCCGCAAGTCGTCCGGATATGGGTGAAGCGCCTGCTTGATGATCTGGTTGGTGACGTGCGGGCCGTAGTAGTCGCTGGTGTCGATGTGGGTGATGCCAAGCTCGACGACCTCGCGCAGCACGGCGATTGCCGCGTCGCGGTCGGAGGGCGGACCGAACACGTGCGGTCCGGCAAGCTGCATCGCGCCGTAGCCAACTCGAGTGACCGTCAGGTCATCCGCCAGGGTGAAGGTACCTCCGGAAAGCTGCGTGGGAGTCATCATGATCCTTTCAGGAACAGGCGGCTGGCCGGTAGCTGCGGTCGCCCGTCGACGGCAGCTACGGGCCTGCTCAGGGACGCAACGAGCGTAGTAGCTGGGAGCCTCAGCGCTACTCCTGCTCGTCGCCGACCGAGACGCCGGCACGGCGCTGCTGCTTCTCGGGCTGATCGACCCATAGCAGTGGCCGGATCTGCGCAGCGAGCGCACATCCGGCGGCTCGTAGTTCGTGGAAGCGGGCGTCTCGTTTTCGCCTGATCAAAGGGGTCGACTCCTGGCGCATCGTGCCTTCCTCGTCTCAAGAGCAGGCATCTGAGCGGGACTGCTGGGAAAGGCGAAGAAGCGGCTGTCAGCGCGATCGGCGCGCGAGTGAGGTTTGCTCTTCTCGTGGGTGTCTAGGCCTCTCGGACGCACGTGGGCGTCTCCATGGACGGCTGGGCTTCCGGTGGCCTTGGGCTCGAGCGTCCGTGCAGGGGAAGCCGTGTCAGGCCTGAGCGGCGACGGTGCGCTCCGCGGTGAGCCGGCACAGGTCGTTCATCGCCTCGTGTACGTGAACTCTCCACGGCTGTTGGGCGGGATCCTCGATCCAGCGTGAAAGGGCGATCCGCAGAATGGTGACGCCGGTCTCGGCGGCGAGCTCGGCGGTTGTGCTGGGCACTCCGCGGCGGCGCAGCGCCTCGCTGAGTGAGACCGCGACTGAGGCGAGCTTGATCAGCTCGCGTTCCTGCAGCTCCGGGTTGGCGAGGATCAACGCGTGTCGGCGGCGGACGAGCTCAACTGCCGGGAACACTGAGCCGGCTGCCTCGATCCCTGCCGTAACTGCTTCGAGCGGGGTCGCCGACACGGGCGCGGTGTCGACTGGGTTGACGAGCGTGGCGCGGAAGCGATCGCCGCCGTCGAACAGCACCTCGCGCTTATCGGCGAAGTGGCGAAAGAACGTGCGCTCGGTGAGCCCGGCGCGGATGGCGATCTCGGCCACGGTCGTCTGGTCATAGCCCCGTTCGGTGTAAAGCTCAAACGCCGCCTGCTGAAGGCGTTCGGGGGCGTTTGGCTCCCAGCGGCTCATGGTCGGGATCCTACAGCGATGACAGCTGCTGTCATCATTTGTGCTAGGTTGACGACAGCAACTGACATCCTTTGACTGGAGGTATCGCATGCGCATATTCGTCACCGGCGCGTCCGGTTGGATCGGCTCCGCCGTCGTCGCTGAACTGCTCGCGGCCGGTCACGAGGTTCTCGGCCTCGCCCGTTCTGACGCGTCCGCTGAGGCTGTCGCCGCCGCCGGTGCCGAGGTCCGCCGCGGCGATATCGGCGATCTCGATGTGCTGCGCGCCGCGGCCGCCGAAAGCGACGGCGTCGTACACCTGGCGTTCCGCCACGACATCGCCTTCACCGGCGACTTCGAAACCGCGGTCAGCTCAGATCGGGCGGCGATCGAGGCGCTCGGCGAGGCGCTGGCCGGCAGCGATCGTCCGCTGGCGATCGCCTCGGGTCTGGCTGGACTCAAGCCGGGCGCGGTGGCTACCGAGCGCGACATGCCCGAGCCGTTCCCTGGGCCCGGCGGCCGGGTTCTCAACGAGCAAACGGCGCTCGGGTTTGCCGAGCGCGGGGTGCGCTCGATGAGCGTGCGTTTCTCCCCGACGGTGCATGGCGAAGGCGACAACGGCTTCATCGCGATGGTCGTCGCGGCTGACCGCGCAGCCGACTCGGCCGCCTACATCGGCGAAGGTGTCAACCGCTGGCCCGCCGTCCACCGCTCCGACGCCGCCCGTCTGGTTCGGCTCGGGATCCAGAGCGCGCCGGCCGGGTCTGTCCTCCACGCGGTCGGCGAGGAGGGCGTCGCCATCCGCGACGTCGCCGACGCGATCGGGCAAGGACTGCATCTGCCGGTCACCTCGATCACCGACGAGCAGGCCGGCGGACACTTCGGGTTCCTCGCCGGCTTCCTCGGTCTCGACATCCCGGCCTCCAGCAAGCTCACCCGCGAACTGCTCTCCTGGGAGCCGACCGGGCCAGGACTGATCGCAGACCTGGAGGCAGGCCACTACTTCGCTGCCGCGCCAGCCTGAGCGCCACCCCGCATCTCCGCGCGACGCCAGCCCTACGGCGCGTCGCGCGAAGCCCCTCATGCCGCCAAACCTCGATCGGCACCCGAGCAAAGGAGACTCATGTCCAAACCAACTGCCCTCGTCACAGGCGGAACCAGCGGGATCGGCAAAGCCACCACCGAGCTACTGCATCAGCGCGGATACCAGGTGATCATCACTGGACAGAACCCGGACACGATTGCAGCGGCACAGCGAGACCTCCCGCCGGACATCCTCGTGCTCCGCGCCGACGCCAGATCGCTAACGGACACCGACAAAGTCATCGAGGCGATCCGGGACCGGTTCGGCACGCTCGACGTGCTGTTCCTCAATGCGGGCATCAGTCGCCCGCAGCCAGTCGATAGCGTCGACGAGGCCACCTTTGACGATCTGGTCAACGTCAACTTCAAAGGCCAGTTCTTCACCCTGCAAAAGGCGCTCCCGCTCATCCTCGACGGCGGCTCGATCGTCTTCACCATCGGAATCGGCGTCACCCGAGGTGTGCCAGGCGGCACCATCACCGCGGCCACCCGGGGCGCCCTCCTCTCCCTGATGCCATCGCTCGCCCTCGAACTGGCCCCCCGCCGGATCCGCGTCAACGCAGTGAGCCCCGGCGCCATCGAGACCCCGATGTGGGACAAGCTCGAAGTCCCGGCTCAAGCCCGCAAAGCCATGGGCGCAACGATCCCGTTCGGCCGGTTCGGGAGCACCAGCGAGATCGCAGAGGTCGTCGCCTTCCTCGCCTCCGACGCCGCGAGCTACATCACCGGACAGAACATCGTCGTCGCCGGAGGAAGCGGTCTGCGTTCTTAACCCGAACCGAGGCCGGGATGAGCCGGGCGCCGGGACGCGTCGCTCTCGATCGCCGGCGGCAAGCCCACGCTGCTGCTCCGACGAACAGGCGGCGCTCTCGCACCGTCTGAGAAGAGTCGTCCAGGCCCCTGCTCGGGACGATCCGGGGCTCTGGGCCAGCGTTTGCCGGACTGCTCCTTGGTCGCCGGAGTAGCCACCAGGTTGAGGCTGCCCCTTCGGGCCGCCGCCGGCTGGGAGCAGCAGTCGGAACACCGACCGCTCTGCCCGACGAGATGGCTCTTAGTTCGTGGTTGGGGAAGTCTCGCGCGGGGTGTTCGTATAGCCCGGGCGAGTGCGAAAAATGTGCGGACGCCCTATGTG
>JALYZL010000261.1 GCA_030948875.1 Actinomycetota bacterium | reverse complement strand
GGTGCCCGTCGGTGCTGGTGCCCACTCCGGCTCTGCACGGCACCGACGCCGCGGAGCTGGCATGGCGCCACGACCCCGCCCGTCACCTGATGCGCGAAGTCCGCTCCGTCGACGCCGACGCCATCCTGGAAGACCTGTTCGGACGGTTACCGCCGCCGCCAAACCAACCCGCGGAGAACCGGCACCTGGAGCCTCGGTAACAATCGAGAGATGACCTCGGCAACGGCGGGCGCCCGACGCGCGTGGGTCCGTGGTCGCGGCTTCGTCACGCTTGGGCGGCGCGGCCGGGCGTCGGCTTCCATCCGACTCGCCGGCGCCAGCGCGGCACTGATCGCCGCGCCGGCCTACAGCTCGTTCCTGCTCGGGGGTTGGCTGCTGCCACCCGCGGAGCGGGGGTCGGCGTTCATCAGCGAGCTGGAAGTATCGAGCCGTCCCTATAGCTGGCTGTTTCGCCTCTGCGACGTCGTCGCTGGCGTAGCGATCATTGCCGCGGCGGTGGTCCTGTACCGCGTTCTTGCCGGGTACCGCCGGGCGGGCGCCGCGGTGACTGCCGTGGCCGTGCTGGGAATGACTTCGGTGGTCGACGGCACGACAACGATGGCGTGCTTGCCCTCGGTCGACCCGAGGTGTGCCGCGGCTGAGCACAACGCGTCCGGGCTGGTGGGGCAGCTCATCGCGGTCCACACCGATTCCGGGGTGCTCGGCTTCCTCGCCGCCGCGGCCGCTGCGGTGCTGCTGGGTTTCCTGCTGATCCCTACCGTCCCGGTCGCCGGACGCCTCAGCCTGATCGTCGGTCTCCTTCTCGCCTCGAGCGGTCTGGCCGACGTGGCGCTGTTGCTCCGCAGTGCCGACATTGCTGACGTAGAGCGGGTCAGAACGGTCCTGACCTCGGTCTGGCTGGCGTCGCTTCCTGTAGTGATGCTGACCGCCGTCGATCCCCCCGGCGACGCGGCCTGACCGGGACGCGGCGGGACTACTCCCATTCCCACCGGATCGAGTGCATACCGGGTTGAACATTTTGCAGGACGATGTGCGCCGCACCGAAGGCGTTGACCGTGAGTTCGCTAATCACCTGTTCGTGCCCTCCGACGTGATTGGCGCGCATGTGGTAGCAGCGAACCGGCAGCATGCCGGGGTCGAACTGCGCCGACAGCAGGTAGGTGTGGGCCTGGCGTCGGAAGGCCCGGCCGCCCTCGGTGGAGGGAATCAGGTCGACGTTCCGCTCAGCCATCTCGCGCGCGGACAAGAACCCGGGCGCGAAGTCGATTCGGTAGCGAAACATGTGCGTTCCCGCTTCGGGCAGCGCGCGGTCGAAGAGCAATTCGAACGCCGCGACGTTCGTTCCTCCGCCGACGGCGCGTTGTCGACCTACTCGACAGTTGGCCGTGTTGGACAGGCTAACCCGAGTGATCTCGTGGTCGGGGTCGACGCCGGTCAAGATCATCGCTCGATCGGCGCCGCTCTCACGAGCCTGCGAGACCTGGTTGATCTCCACTGACTGCATCCGCCGGTCGGCGCCGATGACAAGTGATTCGGTCAAGGAGATGTCGAGCAGTTTGTCGTTGTTGCGGCGCAGGTCCTGGGCAAGGACCTTACGGATCTCCTCCCCGGGTCCCCACATCTCCGACCACTCAAGGCCGGCCCCCCGGTAACCGATCCATCGGCCCCGTGGCTTGCGGGGCCCGAGCAGTGCACTCAGGCCGCCTTGGTCGATACCAAGCAGATCCTCCAATGCCCGGAGCGCGTTCATCGATTCCGGCCGCTCCGGCCGGCGGAGGCCCTTTTGCCAGTAGCTCAGTGTGCTGCGGCCCACCGGGAAACCGCGTTGCCGCAGGTGATATTCGATTCGCTCCAGGGTCAGTTCGCTGGTGGCGATTGCCACGCGTAAGGCCCGCTCGAAGGGGCCGAGTCTGAGCGCTTCCTCCACTACCGGATCGAGGGCCACTGGCCGCCGTTCCCCGTCATCCAACGTCATTCGCGCCTCCACCAATACCCGGAACATTCACACTATCTGACCCGGCGCGTCGATTGTCACTCTTTCCTCGCCGAAAGAGGCGTCGCACCCGACTGGCGAGCATAGGCGGGTTGGGCTAGATCGGGAGACGCATATATTGCGACGAGGCTGTTCACAGTATAGTGTGTCGTTCACAGATTTGGATCCGCCGCCCATCCGCCGCTTGCCTCTACGTCGGCCCTCCTCCAAGCTTCTCCATGTCGGTATCCGAGAGGCAAGATCTAGACGTAGGAGATGAGTCATGAGCCGGATTGACACCCGCATCCGCCGGGTTCTCATGGGCGTCGTGACCGTCGCCTTTGCCGCTGGTGCGGTAGCCACCACGTCAACCGCAGTCGCCTCGGGCCCGGCACCCTCGCACAGCCAGGTAATAGTCGCCAAGAACGTTTGGGGCGGCTGATCAACGTCGCTTAGGCGGCCACAAATGTCGGCGGTCCCGCCCCCGGGAGTCGCTCGACCAGAAGGCTGATGACGCTCGCTACGTGCCCCCGCGTTAGCTGAAGCTCTCAGTCGCCTCACCAGACTGTGGGGCCGGACTTCC
>JALYZL010000246.1 GCA_030948875.1 Actinomycetota bacterium | reverse complement strand
GCTTGTCCTGCGTCGGCCGCGGGGGCGGCCCGCGCTCTACTCCTGTCCGTTAACAGTTGGGTCCTTTCGGTTAACGGGCGTTCCCCTCTCGCCAGTTCCATGCGAGCAATATAGCGTCCAAGTCACTGGTCGCGGTTGAGCCATTTGTCCTTCTGGCCAGCGTCAACCGGCCCCGTGGAGGGTGTACCTCTGGCACTATTCGTAGCCCGTTACCCCGGGCCTACGACAACCAACCCAAGCCCCTCTCCACCCCTTGCTGCCTGATCGAGGGTTGGCGCCGTCTTCCGTGATAACAAGTTGCTCGCGCTCATAAGAATACGCGCTCAGGTTATGGCAGCTAGCATAACAAACCTGTTCGACCCGAGTAAAGAGCTCTTGTCTCCGGTCAGACCCCGATTCCTGCTCAAGCCGGCCGCCGGTCAGCGGTGAAGCTACCCGGCCGCGACCGACGCGAGGACGGCGACTTCGCTCGCGTCTATGAGGAGCACGTGTGGGTCGTCTATGGCTTTCTCGCCTACCGGATCCGCGACCGGGCCGCGGCCGAGGACCTGACCCAGGCTACGTTTGAGCACGCGCTGCGCGCGTGGAGCCGATTCGACGCACGCAAGGGGTCACACCGGACCTGGCTCATGACGATCGCCCGAAACCTCCTGATCGACGACCGACGCCGCGACCACTCGAGCGGCATCGAGATCGACGAAGGAATGCTGCCCCCCGTGGCCGGGCCGGAGGACAGGCCGATGGCATCTCACGAGATCGCAGACGCCCTCAGCCGCCTCGGGGACCGCGACCGCGAGATCATCGCACTGCGCTTCGGGGGAGACCTGACCGGACCCGAGATCGCCGAAGTGCTCGGACTCACGCTGGCGAACGTTCAGCAGATCCTGTCGCGGTCGCTGCGAAAGCTCCGCTCCATCCTCGACGACACGGGCTTCCCCGAGCTGGGCACAACGCCCGCGGGGCCGGCCACCGGGCCGACCCCGCATAGGTGCGTCTGAAACTTCTAGACGGTTACGGCTGCGTGAGCTTGGCGATCACGGTCTGCGTCCGCGCGCTCCTGGCGTTCAGCAGCGTATTGCCGAGGAACTTCACACTGAACTTGACTCTGACGAAGACACCCCTGTCGTGCGGCCTGTAGATCTTCGTCGCGGTGAAGTCAGACTTGGGGAACTTCGTCTTGATCACGTAGGTGCACTGCGAGCTCACCCGGCCTGTGGTCGACCTGATTGTGCTCCCGGCATCGCCCAGGATCGGATCCCGGCCGAGCTTGACCTTGAGCGATACCCTGCCGCGGCACACCTCTTGCTTGGTGAGGATTGCGCCATACTTTGCGCAGTACGCGGGGCTGGTCAGCCCGGGCGGGCAGTAGAGGCTCGAGAAGATAATCCTTCCGCTCGTCACGAACGTGTACGGCGCATGAGGCGTGTAGGGCCGCGAAACGCTCGCCGTGACCTTAGTTGGCGTGATGATGCCGGCGCTGGCCACTGCACCGAAACACAGTATGGCGACCAGCGATCCCAGCAGTACAGCAACGGGCTTCCGCACCTCAGTCCTCCTATTTGGGGTTTGCGACATCCAGCCCTGACCCACTTAGTGGCTTGAGGGCATCGGACCTCCATACGCGAGACGATCGCCGATGCTGACAGACGCCGGCGGTGTCAGGCCGCTACGGACTGAGAACCTTGGCGCCAACGGTCTGAGTCCCCGCGCTCCGCGGGTTCAACACCGAATTGCCGAGGAACTTGACCGCGAAACTCACCCTGACCGATGCGCCCTTCGCGTGCGCCACAAACCGGTGCTTGGCGGTGAACAGCCTAGCCGCGAATTTCGTCTTGATCGAATAAGTGCACGTCGAGCTCACCTTGCCCGAGGCCCTCGCGATCGTCGCGTTCGAGGAAGCGAGCAGCGAGTCCTTGCCCAGCTTGACCGCAAGCGACACTCTGCCGCTGCACACAGCCTTCGCCGTCAGGGCAACACAATAGTTCGCGCCCGTCGTCCCCGGCAGACAGTACTGGCTCGGATATGAGATCCTTCCCGACGTCGTGTAGCTGTAGGCCGGATGCTTGGCCTTGTGCACACCCGCCGAAACTTTGGTCGGCGATAAAACGCCGGCACTCGCCACCGCACCGAAACACAGCATCGCCCCCAGCAGTCCCATCAGTACAACGGCAGGCTTCCGCACCTCAATCCTCCTATTTAGGTCCTCGACTCAGCCGGCCCTTCCCCACGCGTGTGGCCTTAGGCTGCCGCTAGTCTATACGCGCAACGGACGCCGAAGCTGACCGAACGCATCCACCCGGCCGCCGGAGCCCCCACCGGACCTTGCAACACGGACCACCCCGCGCGATAGCCTTCCCGCCGTGGGACAGCCCGTACAAGCCCTGGTCGGTCTACGCAGCGCCCTCGGCGTCGGGGTGTGGCTCGCGCCGAGGCTCGCGGGCAAGCTGTTCGGACTCGACCCGGACGGCAACCCTCAGCTCACCTACGTCGGGCGTTTGTTCGGCGTGCGCGATGTCGCGCTCGCCTACGGGCTCGCCACGAGCACCGACCCACAGCGATCACTGTGGCTGCGGATCGGCCTCGCGTGCGACCTCGCCGACGCCGCCGCCGGCGTGCTCGGGGGCCGAAGCGGCGATCTGCCCAAGCTGGCGACAGTGCTCGTCACCGGCACCGCGCTCGGCGCCGCGGCCCTGGGCGTCGCGGCGATGCTGAGCGATCAGCCGGCCGGCTGATCAGGCTGGCTCGGCTTCAATCGGCGGCCAGTCGAGCAGCTCGGCGAGCTCGCGCGCGCCGATGGGCGATGAGGTTGCCACATCTCCTACGATCTACGCTTAGTGCGTCATGCCTGACGTCGACACGAGCCTTCCCGGTCACGATCTGGTAGCTGAGGGACTCGCCGATCTCGCGGCCGGGCGCGAAACGGCCGCCGGGCTGCTGGTGACGATGGCTTCCCCTAGGCTGCGCGCGGTCGGCTTCGAAGTCCCGGTGCCTACCTCCTCGGAGCCTTCGCACCGCCTCTATGCGCTGCTCGAGCGCGAGGGCCCGGGGGCCCACAGCCGTTACAACGCACTCGTCCGGCGGATCGTTAGCTTCGCGCGCGCCGCCGAGCTCCAGAGTCGCCGCTGAATGCGAGCGCCCGTTGACGAACGCCGAATCCGCGAGCTGGCGCATCGACTCGGTCGAGTCCCCAGGGTGCGGGTGCGCATCTACCTCACGGGCGGCGCAACCGCGGTGCTCGAGGGATGGCGCAGTTCGACGATCGATGTAGACCTGCGCTTCGAGCCCGAATCGGACGAGCTGCTGCGAGCGCTCCCCTCGCTGAAGGAGAGCCTCGACGTGAATATTGAGCTCGCCTCGCCGCCCGATTTCATCCCTGAGCTCCCCGGTTGGCGTGACCGCAGCCCGCTGCTGTTCCGGGACGGAAACGTCGACATCCACCATTTCGACCCGTACTCGCAAGCCCTGTCGAAGATCGAGCGCGACTTCACCCAGGATCGCGGAGACGTGCGCGAGCTGATCGAGCGGGGTCTCGTTGAGCCCGCCCGGCTGCGGGAGCTGTTTGAAGCGATCGAGCCCGAGATCTTCCGGTACCCCGCGATCGACCCGCCGACGTTCCGCCGCAAGCTCAACCAGGCTCTCGTTGCGTGACCCGCTCCAGCCGGCGGCGCGCGAACCGCACCGCCCCCGAAAGCGCGCTGCCACTCCTCGTCCTTGCCTCGGGCCGACTCGTCGGGCGGCAGGTCGAGGTCGGCGAGCTCCTCGGCGAAGCCGAGATGGGAGCCACCGGCGCCGATGTCCTCGAGGTCTGAGAGATCGGCCTCGAGGGCGCCGACGAAGCCCGACAGCGACTCGCCGTCGGTGAGCCCGAGCCCGGCCGCGAGCTCGTCGTGGTCGAGCAGGCCGACATCGTCCATCCCGCGGTTGGTCAACCTTCGTGCAAGCTCGGTCCTCGCGGCTCCGCCCGGAGCCGCCATCCGGCCACACCGACCGGAGCTAAGCTCGACCGGGTCGCGCTCGGCAGCTACGGGATGTCAATGACCTGGTGATCGTGGCGGCGGCCCTGATCGACGACGAGCAGCGCCGTCGCGCTCGCGCGAGGGGTGGGCACCCGTCCCGTGCTCGCGCTCATCCTCGTCGTATTCCCGGCTCGCGATCGACGAGCTCGCGGGGCGAACAGGGATCGCCGCGGCCCTGACGGCCGGACTGATGAGCGCATGGGCTCTGAGAACCCGCTTGGTGGGCGCCACGGTGGCGGGCTGGGAGCACGCCACGAACCAGCTGCTCCTCACCGAGCCGCTTCGTGATCCGCTACCGGCGCGCCGGTACTTCCGGATCTAGAGCGCCGAACACGCCGGTCTCATCGGCTCGACTGCACGTGGCGGCTTCCGGGCTGCAGCAGCCCGGGTCCGCTTCGAGCGCACGGGCGTCTTGGTAGCTGCCGCGAGCGGCGGCGCTCGCTGCGTCGGCGTAGCGCTTGCGGACGGTTTCGCGGATGTCGGTCAGCTCAGCGATGCGGACAGCTCCTTGAATGCTTCGGGGGCAACTCCAAATCGACACATCGATCTACAAATATCGATTGAATAGACAATTGTCACCGATCTACCCGCGCCACGATCACGTGCCGCCTCGCTCCAATGCCGCGGCGCCCAGCCAGCCCAACGCGTCTGCCCGCCGATGGTGGGTACCTCCCGGTCCTCCTCATCCTGGCTTTGAACTCCGCAGCGATGCTGATCCGGCCAGTCAGCTCCCCCCCGAGCTGGATGAAGGACTGAAGGGGACGGATGAGGGCCGAGACATATGCCGAGAGTGTTCAGAGGCGCTGTCGCGTCGGACCCGCGCGACCAGACTCGGGCGGACGGGTAGTACGTTTGGGGCTTACTCGACCCCGACGGTGGCTGCGACGCTGCTGCTTGGAGCATAATCATCGGCGCGAGGAGCGCTGTCGCTTAGGATCTGAGGCTGGGGAAAGGGGCGCTCCAGATCGAGTTCGTCGAGCGGCCGCGGTTTGCCGATGTGGAAACCCTGCGCATAGTCGACGCCATACCGCTTCAGAAGGCTCACCGTCTCTTTATCGCCTACGAACTCGGCGATCGTGCGTTTGCCCAGACCGCGGGCGATGTCCACGACCGACTTTACGACGAGCTGGTTGACCCGGCTCTCGGACAGGTTCCGGATGAACTCGCCGTCTATCTTGATGTAGTCGAACGCCATGTGCTTGAGGTAGTAGAAGGACGCGAAGCCGGCGCCAAAATCGTCGAGGGCAAACTCGCAGCCGAGCTCGCCGAGGGTGCGCGCGAAGTCCTTTGCCCGGTCCACGTTGACGATCGCAGCCGTCTCGGTCACCTCGATGCACAGTCCCTCGCCGTCGATTCCTGCCGCCTCCAGCTCGCTCGCCACGAATCCGGGCAGCTCGGGGTCCGTCACCGACTTTGCTGACAGGTTGATGGCGAGCTGGATCGAGCGACGTGCCCGCTTCTGTGCAGCGAGAAGCTGGATTGCGTGGTGCAGCACCCAGCGATCGATCATCTGTATCAGGTCGAAGCGCTCAGCGATGAGTAGGAAGGTGGCCGGTGGGATCAGATCGTCGTCCTCACCGATCATGCGGATCAGCAGTTCGTAGCGGGGGATGGTGTCGCCGTTCAGAGCGACGATCGGTTGAGCCTGCAGGACGAACCGATCCTCTTCGAGCGCGTCGCGGATCCGGTCGACCCATGCCATGCCGGCATTCATCCGGTCCTTGCGGTTCTGCGTCAGGTCGTAGACCTCAACACGATCGCGACCTGCTTGTTTGGCGTCATACATCGCGATGTCGGCCTCCACCAGCACCTCTTCGCTCGTCCGAGATGCTTCTCCGAATAGTGCGATGCCAATGCTCGCGCTAACGCGCTTGGGGCCACCGACTGCTGTGTCGAGACGCCTCTCCTCGCGTAGGGCGCTCAGCAGTTTCCCCGCGACAACCGCCGCCTGGGTCTCGTCGGCTTGTGGCAGAATCACGGCGAACTCGTCTCCACCGAGCCGGGCGATGATGTCAGTGGCGCGCAGCGCGGCTTACACGAGCGATCAGCTCGTCCCCGATCGAGTGGCCCAGCGTGTCGTTGACGTATTTGAAGTGGTCCAGGTCGACTGCGAGCACAGCGCCGCCGGTGTGGTACCGGACCGCGCTTGCGAGCTCGCGCTCAAGCTCATCCTCGAAGCGTCGCCGGTTGAACATCCCGGTAAGTGCATCGTGGTCGGCGAGATACTGCAGCTGCCCCTCGAACTGTTTGCGATCGGTGATGTCGTGTACCTGTGCGAGGAAATGGCGCGCCTCGCCGGCAGCGTTGCGGACGACCGCGACGCTTAAATCGACATGCACCGGATGCCCCGCGGCGTGGATGTAGCGCCGCTCGGCGCGGTAGTGGGAGGTCTCGCCGGCGATCATCCGCTGCAGCTCTAACCAGTCGCGGCGCGCGTCGTCGGGATGCGTGATCGAGGCGAACGTCGCCACCTCGAGCTGGCCGCGGGAGTGGCCAATGATCTCGCAAAGAGCGCGGTTCACCTGCAGCAGTCTCCCGTCGAGACGCGTCAGCGCCATTCCGACCGGCGCCTCCTCGAACGCTGTGCGGAAACGCTCCTCTGCTTCGCGTAGCGCTGCCTCGGCGTGCTTGCGCGTAGTGATGTCCCGGATCGCCGCCGAGACAAGAAGGCCCGTGTCCGTCTGAAGCGGTCCGAGGCTGATCTCGACCGGAAACGTGCTGCCGTCCTTGCGGCGTCCGGCCAGCTCAATGTTATCGCCCATGTGCCGGGGCGACGCGTTTGGAAGGTATCCCCTCATGTGCTCACGGTGCTGGGCGCGGAACTGCTGCGGGATGAGCTCGCTGACATTCTCACCGACGAGCTCCTCGCTCGTCCAACCGAACAACTTCTCGGCCTGCGCGTTGACCAACTCGATATGACCATGCCAGTTGACGATGACCATCGCGTCCGGCGCGGACTCAAGCAGCGCACGGAACTTGCGCTCGGACCCGGCGACCAGCTCGTCGCGGCGCAGCAACCGCGCTACCGCGCGGCGATACTGCCGGCCGATGCTCTCGCGGAGCGTTCGGAGGCTGATGCCGATCCACCTGATTATCTCGCCGAGCGTAGCCATGGGGTAGCGAGGCG
>JALYZL010000240.1 GCA_030948875.1 Actinomycetota bacterium | reverse complement strand
CTGCGCCACCGCCGACCCCGCCGGGGGCGCGCTCACGCCCACCAATGCCCCAAGCAGCACCACCACCAACCCGCGAGCCACTCCGCGCGACCCGAACCCACGCCGAACCAATCGACGCAAACGCATGCCAACCCCCCACCAGAGAGCAGATAGCAAGGACCCAAAAACCGGACCCAACCGAACAGCCAGCCCAACCGCCGTCCCGGTCACGACCCTCACCATCGAACTCCCCGGGCGAGAACGCACGCTCCCACGATCCACCTACAAAGTCAAGGATCCCGTAACTGAAATGACATCTCGTTGGCGGGCAGCGAACTGTCCGGGCGACGCATCCGTTCCACCCGTGGTTGGGGCGCGAGTTCGTGTTCGTCGCGGTCCGCCAGACGTGGGGGCAGGATCGCGTGTTCCTCCTCGACGAGGACGGGATGCAATGGTCGCTTCTCCACATGCTCAGCAACGGCGAGCTGTACCGCCCCCGACTGCTAGGCGTTTGGTGGTCCGTTCGCGCTGCTTGCGCTCGGCGTCGGGGTGAACGATCGTCACGCTGGCAGGGGCGGCCGCGTAGGGCTCAGGCGTATTTTGCTACCCCGCGAGGAAGAGCGACGGACCCGCAGCGACACGTGATCGGCGAGTAGGCTTGAGATGGTAGCCACGGCGGTACCTCGAGCGCCCGAAAGGTCGCAAGCCCTCAAAGGGGGGCTCCAAGCGGGCCGCCAGCCGCTTCCGATGTAGATCGGAAGGTCCCCCGGGGCCGCGACCCCCGCGCCCCGAACGGACGCCGCGAGCGAGGCTCATACCGACCCACCGCCCGCTACACGTCCACTGCAACCCTCCGTACAACTGCCGGCGGTATGAGGCTCGCTCGCTAGACGTCCACGCGCGTCAAAGCCTCCAGGAAGCCCTCGGTGTAGGTCGGGAACTGCGCCACCATGTCGCGCAGCACGTCGATCGAGGTACCCGTCTTGAGCGCCAGCGCTGCGTAGTGGATCCATTCCCCGGCCAGCGGCGCAACGGCCCAGGCGCCTACCACCGTCCGGCGCGCCCGGTCGACCATCACCGACAGCTCTCCCCGGGGGTCGCTCTCATAGGTCCACGGGCGGGCGATCGCCTCGGGGAGCTCGATGCGCGATATGGCCACGTCGAGCTCCTCGGCGCTCGCCTGCGCCTCGGTCAACCCGACGGCGGCGACCTCGGGATCGGAGAACACCACGCGGGGGACCGCCGAGTAGTCGGCGGTTACCGATTCGCCGGCGATGTCGGCGCAGGCGATCCGGGCCTGGTACTTGGCTACGTGGGTGAAGGGCATCACGCCGGTGGCGTCGCCGATAGCCCACACCTGATCGCCCGCGCGGCAGCGCTCGTCGATCTTGATCCCGTCCCCGTAGGGGTGGATGCCGACGGTCTCGAGGCCGAGGTCGATGACGCGCGGCGAGCGGCCCGCGGCGACGATGAGCTCGGCCACGCGCAGCCGGCCGCCGTCGCCGAGGTCGAGCTCGCGGTGGCCGCCCTCGGCGCTCACCGACTCGATCTCGGCGCCCAAGTGGACCTCGATCCCTTCCTCGCGCAGCGCGGCGGCGATGAGCTCGCCCACGCGCGGATCCTCGCGTGCGATCAGCCCGGAGCCGGCCTCGACGAGGTGGACCTCGACGCCGAAGCGCCGCAGCAGCTGCGCGAGCTCGATCCCCACCGGGCCGCCGCCGATGATCGCCACGCTCTCGGGGATCTCGGTTAGCGTGGTGGCCTCGCGATTGGTCCAGTAGCCCGCCGCCTCGAGCCCGGGGATGTCCGGGATCCGGGGCACGCTGCCCGTGGCGATGACGACGCGCGCGGCCACCAGCAGCGTCTCCTCGTCGATCTCCACCTGTCCGGGGCCGCGGAGCTTCGCCTGGCCCTTGAAGACGCGGATCCCCTCGCGCTCGTAGCCCTCGACCTCCCTAGCGTCGTCGAGGTGGCGGATCATGTAGTCGCGGTAGGCGACCGCCTCCCGCCATCGGCGCTCGGGCGTCGTCACGCCCTTGGCCCGCGCCGCCTCCGCGCGCGCCTCCACCGGCCGCAGCAGTGTCTTCGAGGGGATGCAGGCCCAGTAGGCGCACTCGCCGCCGACGAGCTCGCGCTCGACCAGGGCCGTCCGCAGGCCCTGCTCATGGAGGCGCGACGCGGCAACCTCGCCCGCCGGTCCCGCCCCGAGTACGACGGCGTCGAATCGCTCGTTATCGGGCACTGGGGAACGGCATACCCGCCGCGGCGTTCGGCCGAAACTGCGCGCCGGCCCTACTTCTTCTCGGCCGGGATTCCGACGGGCTTCTCTTCCGGGGTGCCGAAGGTGACGTTGATCTGCTCGCCCTCGATCCGCTCCTCGACCTTGGCGATGGCGGTAAGCGTCTCCTCGTCGCCCCGCGTCGACGGGTCATTGAGGATGCTCCGCGGCCACAGGCGCCGCGCGCGCACCACGTTGATCTCGGCGGCGTAGAGCGTCGCCTGGGCTCCCAGGTAGAGCCACGAGATCAGGCCGATAACGGTGCCGAATACGCCGTAGGTGGCGTCGGCGTGACGGAGCACATGATTGACGTAAAGGCCGCCGCCGACCTGGAGGATCTCCCACAGGACGCTCGCGACGAGCACGCCCTGCATCAGGCAGCGGGTTCCGATCTCCGCCGCGGTGAGCAGGCGGAACGCCGCCAGGAACAGGAAGACGTTGACGAGGAGCGAGAACGCGATGCCCCCGACGACGCCCGCGGCCCCGCCGACGCCGCCGGTGACCAGGCCCGAAGCGACCGTTGAGACGATGAAGAGCACTCCAAGCAAGGCGAGGACGCCAAGCCCACGCAGCCGCGTCTGAATGAAGTTGGGCCGTTGCTTGTGGGGGACGGCCCACACCTTGTTGAACGCGTTCTGGCTCGCGTTGGTGACGCCGAGGCCGCCCCACAGCGATCCCGCGATCCCGATGATCAGCGAGCTCGCGTTGCCGTGGAGGGCGTGAACGTTCCTACCGATCGAGGGACCGACGATGGGGAACTGCTTGAGCACTCCGTTGGACACCGACGACTGCAGCCCCGGGTCGCCGTGGAGCACGTAGCCGAGCACGGTGACGAACACGAGCAGGAGCGGGAACAGCGCAAAGAACCCGTAATAGGCGATCAGGGCGGCGAGCGAGCCTGCCTGGTCGTCGGAGAACTTCTTGACCACCGCGATCGGCACCGCGAGCCAGCGATGCCTCTGCTGGTGGCGGTCGAAAGCCTCGAGGCGGGCACGGAAGTTCATGGCGGTGCCGGAGTTCTACCCGGGATCGGTAATCACACGCACGAGGACGTTAGTATGCGCCGCGTCTTGGGCAATCCTTAACCGATGCTCGAGCTCATCGGCCTCAGTCGCCGCTACGGCGAGGTCATCGCCCTCGACAAGCTCACGTTCACCGTCCCCCCGGGCGAGATGTTCGGCTTCCTGGGGCCGAACGGCGCGGGCAAGACGACCGCGATGCGCGCCGTGTTCAATCTCGTCGCGCTCGACGCGGGGGAGGTGCGCTGGCGCGGCCACGAGATCGGTGAGCGCGAGCGCCGCGGCTTCGGGTACATGCCGGAGGAGCGGGGCCTCTACGCCGGCATGAAGATCCTCGATCAGCTCATCTTCCTCGGCTGTCTGCACGGCCTCGACGCCGGGAGCGCCCGCACCGCGGCGCTGCACTGGACCGACCGGCTCGGCCTCTCAGGTCGCTGCGAGGACAAGCTCGAGGCGCTCTCGCTCGGTAATCAGCAACGGATCCAGCTGGCGGCCGCGCTCATCCACTCGCCCGAATTGCTCGTGCTCGACGAGCCGTTCTCCGGGCTCGACCCGGTCGCCGTCGACACCATGAGTCAGATCCTCTCCGAACGCGCCGCGGCGGGGGCGACGGTCCTGTTCTCGAGCCACCAGCTCGATCTCGTCGAGCACCTCTGCGAGACGGTGGCGATCGTCAATCAGGGACGGCTCGTGGTCGAAGGACCGGTCGAGGAGCTCTCCCGCTCCGGTCCGCGGCGGCTGCAGGTACGGGTAATGGGAGATCGCAGCGCCACGTGGGCCCAAGACGGCCTGCCGGGCGTGGAGGCCATCACGGTGGAGCGCGACGGGACGGCGACATTGACGCTCTTGCCCACCGCCGACCCGGATGCCGTGCTCGACGTCGCCCGCCAAGCCGGGACGGTCGAGCACTTCTCGTTCGCACGCCGCCGCCTGTCCGAGGTGTTCCGCGAGGCCGTCGGCGGCGTCCTCGAGGCGGACGCCGACGATCGGGCGCCCGCGGGCTCCCACCCGGAGGCGGTCCGGTGAGCGCAGCCTGGTGGCGGCCCACGTGGCTGATCGTTCGCCGCGAGGTGGACGAGCGCCTGCGCGCCAAGTCGTTTCGAATCGTCACGGTCATCGTCATGCTCGCGGTGGCCGCCGCGGTGGTCATCCCCGCGCTCGTGAAAGGCCACCACAACTTCGAGAAGGTCGGCGTCGTCGGCCCAACCGATCCCGCGATCGCGCGGGCCGCGCTCGAGGCAGGACGCGTGACCGGCAACGGCGTCACCGTCCTCCCCGTGCCCTCGCTTGCCGCGGCGCGTGCTCAGCTGCGCTCCGGCGCGCTCAACGTAGCCGTGGTCAACGGTCGCGAGGTGCTGGTCAAGCAGCAGCCGCTCTCGGGTTCTAACTCATCGAGCGCCAGCCTGGCGGGAGCGCTGGCCCAGCTCGTCGGCCTCGAGCGCAGGCTCCCCGCCCAGGCGGCCGCCTCCGCCCTCACGGGCGGGTTGGCGCTGCCCGTCCGCGGCGTCGAGGCCCCGCCCCGCAGCCTCGCGAGCCGCTTCACCGCCCTCGGCGCCAACCTCCTGATCTACATCATCATCTTCTTCTACGGCATCCGGATCGCGCAGTCCGTGGGCGAGGAGAAGACGAGCCGCGTCGTCGAGGTGCTGCTCGCGACCGTGCGCTCGACCCAGCTCCTGACCGGCAAGATGATCGGCTTCGCCGCTGTCGCCGTCGTCCAGATGCTCGCCATCGGGGTGACCTTCGCCGTGCTCGCGCTGGCTGTCGGCTCACACGCGATCCAGGGCGCCGCCGGCGGAGTCGCGCTGATGGGCGCGCTCTGGCTCGTCCTCGGCTTCGCCCTGTACTGCACCGCCTTCGCGGCCTCCGGATCGATGATCTCCCGGCAGTCGGAGGTCGGGAACGCCGCCATGCCCCTCCTGATCCCCCTCATCGTCGCCTATTCGCTCTCCAACGGCGTGCTCTTCGGCTCTGGGTCGAGCGCCTTCTACCACGTGCTTGCGTTCGTCCCGTGGACCGCCCCGGTGGCGATGCCCACGGAGTACGCGACTGGCGCCGCCCCGCTCTGGCAGGTGGGGGTCTCGGCCGTCCTGTGCCTGCTTGCCACCGTCGCCACCGCGCGCGTCGCAGGAGTGGTCTACGACCGCTCGGTCATGCGCAGCGGGGGGCGGGTCAGGCTGCGGCAGGTTCTCGGGTCGCGCGCGGTGTGAGCTCGCCGCGCAGTGAGCTTTCGACCGCCCGGGCGACCTGCTCGCGGGAGCGGGCGGTGACGGCGCTGCTCAGGGCGGCTTGCCAGCGCTCGGGCGACACCGAGGACCGCGTCAGTCCTAGGTCCTTGAGCACCGCGGCCTGGTCGACGTGACCCGCGATCTGCTCGGCGCGGCGCTCCGCGGCGATGTGCTGAGCCCGCGCCAGCCGCGTATGGCCGCGCGAACCGGAAAGGCTCAACAGGTCCTCGACTACCAGCGGCACGGCCCGGCGCGCGCACTTCTCCCACGGCGCATCCGCGGCTGAGTCCACTACGACCTGACGGACGACTCGCCAGCCCTCGTGCTGGGAGTCGCAGCGGGTCACGAGGAAGCGGGCGAGCGCCTCGGCGACGCTGACCGCTTCCGGCTCGGACCCGTAGGCGTCGAGGTGGCGGAAAGCCTCGCCCACGAGGCGACCATCGCCGACCGCCCTGGCGAGCTGTCGCGGAGTCCGACCGGGTTGGCGCGTCTCGTCGTCGATCCCTCCACCGTACTGCGCAGGCTCTACGCACCGCGTAGGCCGCCGCCGACCGCCCGCAGATACCGGAACGGGCGCCCGTCGCGCAGCTCTCGCACTACCGCCTCGACGAGCCCGTCGCCGTCGAGCACGCGCCCGTCGGTGACCGCCGCCACGTGCGCGCGCTTGCTCTGGATCAGGCGCGCCATCGTCTCGTCGATTGTCCCCGCCGCGAGCAGGTACCAGGCGGTGACGGCGTCGCGCTGGCCGATCCGGTGGCAGCGATCCTCGGCCTGGTCGTGCATCGCCGGCGTCCACTCGAGCTCGAGGAAGGCGACGTTGGAGGCCCGGGTCAGGGTGATCCCCTGGGCCGCCACTCGGGTGGCGCCGATGATCAGCTGTGGCCCCTCGGGATCCTGGAAGACGGCGATCGCCGCCTCGCGGACGCGCAGCGAGTCGGCGCCGAGGAGGTGAAGCGCGGCGGGAAAGCGGGTGAGCACCGCCTGCTGGACCTCGACGTGGCGCGCGAACACCACCAGCGGCTCGCCGGAGGCGAGAAAGTCCTCGATCCACGCGAGCGCTGCGGCGAGCTTCCCGCGCGCGGCCAGGCGCTGGAGCGTCCCCAGCTGGGCCAGGCGCTCGGCCCGCAGGGTGGCGGCGATCCGAGCATTGAGCTCTGAGAGGTCGAGCGGCTGGGTGCGCAGCCATTCGATCACGTCGCGCTCGGCGAGCCGGTACTCGGTGAGGTTGGTGAGGGCCACGGGTACCACCACCTGGCGCTTGGCCGGGAGCTGGGGGAGCACGTCGGACTTGAGCCGGCGTACGAAGCAGTGGCGGCGCAGGTGCCAGTGCAGGCGCTCCTCGCTCAGGCGACCGCGGAACTGACGCGAGAAGCGCGCGCCCGAGCCGAAGTCCTCAAGACGCCCGATCACGCGGAGCTGCGAGATGAGCTCGTCGACGTGGTTAAGGACCGGGGTGCCGGTGAGGGCGAGGCGCAGGCCGTCGGGGGCGACCTGAGCGGCGAGCTTGCGCGCCGCCTGGGTACGCTTGGCCTGAGGGTTCTTGCAGTAGTGGGACTCGTCGACCACGAGGGCACGCGGGCGCCGGCGAGCGAGGGCTTCGCGGTGGGCGGCGAGGATCTCATAGTTGAGGATGGTGATCTCGCCGCTGGGGGGGACGGGCGGGCGGCCCTCGACGACAACGACCGAGCGGTGGGGGAGCCAGCGCTCGGCTTCGCGCTGCCACGTGAGCTTCATCGAGGCTGGGCACACGACGATGGCCGGGTAGGCGCTGTCGGCCTCGAGCGCCGCAAGCGCCTCGACGGTCTTGCCCAGCCCCTGCTCGTCGGCGAGGAAGGCCCGCCGCGCTGCGAGGACATAGCGCACCCCGGCCCACTGAAAGGGCGCGAGCTCGCCACCGAGGACGGCGGCAGTGGCGACGATCGGCTCCGCGTGCTCGGCGCGCGAGGCGCGGATGGCGTCGGCCGCCTGGGCGCGCTCGGCGAGGAGCGCGTCGAGGACGGCGACGGCGGGACCCTCGACCGCGACCTCGTGTCGGGAGACGAACTCGTCCAGGGACTCGGCGAGCCAGGGATCGAGCGGGACCGAGCGTCCGCCCTCGGCGCCAGGGAGCCGCTCGAAGGCGGAGCCGATGTCGGGGTCCCACAACACTTCGAGGCGCAGCTGCTCGCCGTCTACGGTGCGGGCGAAGACGAGGCGAGCGGGCGCCGGCACCCCGCCCAGCTCGACGACCTGCAGGCACCGCTCGGCGGCGATGTCCAGGCGCGCGGAGTCCAGCTCGCGCAGCGCCCGGCCCGCAGCCTGCGTCAGCGGCACGAGCAGCTTGCCCTCGTGCTCGACCGCGCCCTCCCGCAGCTCCTCGGGCACCTGGCCGGCGCGAGTGTCGAGGACCCACCATCCGCGGCCGTCGTGGCGCGTCGTGCGCACGTAGCCGAGCCAGCGCCGCTCGATGCTCGTGAGCCACGCCAGGACCTCGTCGTCGGCGGTGAGCTCGGGGTAGCGCTCGAGCGCCTCGGCCACCTTGATCCCGGCCCAATCGTCGGCCGGGGCCGACCATTCCTTCGTGTCCCAATCGAAGCGCCGGTGCGGAATCGTCCGCACGAGCTCGACGAGCGCCCGCTCATAAGGGAAGGCGAGGACGACGAAGCGCTCGCCGTGGGGGTCGTCGCGCAGCTCGACGTTCGGTCGCTCCGGGGCCAGCTCCATCAGGGGCCCCCAACGCTAGCGTCCCGTCAGGCGTGGGTCGGTTTTCTAGCGGCGCGGCGCGGCGCGGTCAGGACGACGATCTGCTGCGCCAGGCGGATTTGTAGCTGGCTCGTCTGTAGCTGGGTGTTTATTGTGGTGGTGTCGATCGTGGTCTGGAGCGCGATACGCGCTCGTTTGAGCTTTGCGAGCTTGTGCTTGTGGGCTTGAATCGGGACCCACAGGTCGGCGATCCCGCCGCCGGTGAGCACCGCGCGGGCTATGCCGAGCACGGTCGCGTGCCCGCCGGCGCCCAGTAGCTGCGCGAGGACGGTGATCGAGCAGGCGGCCGAGCAGTCGCCGGTCGCCCGCACGCCGCGAGTGAGGACGCCCGCGAGCGGCTGGGTCTGGCGGGCCGCCAGGGTGGCGACCAAGACCGCGGTTCCGTCGAAGCTGGTGATGCGTTGTGGGTTGCCGAGCCCTTGGTCATAGAGAACCATCGCCCCGCCGAACTGGCCTGCGGTCATCGGGGAGAACCGAAGCGCGATCAGGCAGGTCTGACCGGGCGCGAGCGTGACGCCGCTGCAACCGTCGCTGGAGATGGTGAATGGCGAGCCGAGCGACGCGAACGGGACCGACATCGAGACCTGGTCAACACGTCCGGGGAGCTGACCTGTGTTCGTGACCTGCAGTGTCTGAGTTGCGCTGGTGCCCGCGACCACCTGGCCGAACTTTAGATAGCGGGGGGACATGGTGATGTTCGGCTCGTTGTGCAGGAGGACCGATACGCTGCCGGCCGGGTCGAGGAGCGCAAGATCGCTGGCCGGTATTGGCGAGAACATCTGGTTCGGATCGGTCGCGGGTCCGAGCAAGGTCGCCAGCAATGCGGTCGGGCTCCCGGAGATCGGCACCGTGCTCGCCTCGAATGTGGATGGCGTGCCGGTCGGGCTGCCGGCCGCG
This sequence comes from Actinomycetota bacterium, assembly GCA_030948875.1. GTDB lineage: Bacteria > Actinomycetota > Thermoleophilia > Solirubrobacterales > Solirubrobacteraceae > Palsa-465. The sequence goes on along the minus strand of JALYZL010000240.1, from coordinate 32 downwards.
GGCGGTGTCTGTCGCAGCAACGTCAGCTGATG
>JALYZL010000223.1 GCA_030948875.1 Actinomycetota bacterium | reverse complement strand
CGTCGATCTCGTACTCCTCGATGTGGATCGAGGTGAGCTCGTCGTCCTTGACCAGGCGCTTGGAGAGGATGATCGCGTCCTCGAAGTTGTAACCCTCCCAGGACATGAAGGCGACCAGCAGGTTCTTGCCGAGCGCCATCTCACCCGAGTCGGTGGCCGACCCGTCCGCGAGGACGTCGCCCGCCGTGACCTCGGCGCCGACGGAGACGATCGGCTTCTGGTGGATCATCGTGCCCTGGTTCGAGCGCATGAACTTCTGGAGCTCGTACTCGTCGTGGCCACCGTCACCTCGGTCGACGACGATCTGCTCGGCGTCGATGTAGGAGGCGACGCCGCCGGATTTGGCGAGCACCACGTCGCCGGTGTCCATGGCGGCGCGGCGCTCCATCCCGGTGCCGACGAGCGGCGCGTCGGTGACGAGTAGGGGAACCGCCTGGCGCTGCATGTTCGAGCCCATCAGGGCGCGGTTGGCGTCGTCGTGCTCAAGGAACGGAATCATCGCCGTCGCGACCGACCAGATCTGCTCGGGCGAGACGTCCATGAGGTCGACCTCGGTGGGCGGCACGGTCACGTACTGACCGGCCTGGGTACGGCAGATCACCTCGTCCTCGAGCAGGCGGCCGGTCTCGTCGACCGGCGCGTTCGCCTGGGCGATCGTCCGCTCCTCCTCCTGGGTGGCGTCCATGTGCAGGATCTCATCGGTGACGCGGCCGGCCTTGACCACGCGGTAGGGCGTGGTCACGAAGCCGTGCTCGGAGATCTGCGCGTACGAGGACAGCGAGCCGATCAGGCCGATGTTCGGGCCCTCAGGAGTCTCGATCGGGCACATGCGCCCGTAGTGGGTCGGGTGGACGTCGCGCACCTCGATCGGCGCGCGCTCCCGGGTCAGGCCGCCGGCGCCGAGGGCCGACAGGCGTCGCCGGTGGGTCAGGCCCGCCAGCGAGTTGGTCTGGTCCATGAACTGCGAGAGCTGACTCGAGCCGAAGAACTCCTTCAGCGCGGCCACCACGGGGCGGATGTTGACGATCGTCTGCGGCGTGATCGTGTCCGAGTCCTCGGTCGTCAGGCGCTCGCGGACGACGCGCTCCATCCGGTACAGGCCGATGCGGAAGGCCTCCTGGATGAGCTCGCCGACCGTGCGCAGACGGCGGTTGCCGAAGTGCTCGTACTCGTCGAGGTGGTCCTGGATCGGCTCGCGCGGCATGGTGATCGCCTCGGCGGCGTAGTCCTTGATCTCGCTGTCGAGCTCCTCGGGCATGCCGAGCAGCCGCGGCAGCGACACCAGCTCGCGGACCAGGGCGACGATGTCGTCGTGGGTCAGCGTCCGGGTGTCGAGGTCGACGTCGAGGCCCAGGCGCGAATTGAGCTTGTAGCGACCGACGCGCGTCAGGTCGTAGCGCTTGGGATCGAAGAAGAGCTGGTGGAGCAGGGCCTTGGCGGCGTCGATCGACGGCGGCTCGCCGGGGCGCTGCTTCTTGAACAGCTCGATCAGCGCGCCTTCCTCGGTCTTCGTGACCTCGGTATCGGAATCGATCGTGTTGCGGATGTAGAGCGAGTTGTCGAAGAGGCTGAGGATCTCCTCGTCGGTCGCGTAGCCCATCGCGCGCAGGAGCACGGTGACCGGGAGCTTGCGCTTGCGGTCGATGCGGACGTAGACGCGGCCCTTCTTGTCGATCTCGAGCTCGAGCCACGACCCGCGCGCGGGCATCAAGTTGGCGATAAAGACCTGCTTCTCGCGGTCCTTGGGCTCCATCACGTAGGCGCCGGGCGAGCGCACGAGCTGGGTGACGACGACGCGCTCGGTGCCGTTGATCACGAACGTCCCGCGCTCGGTCATCCACGGGAAGTCACCCATGAACACGGACTGCTCGCGGATCTCTCCGGTCTCGCGGTTGATGAACGCGACCGTGACGGTCAGCGGGCGCGCATAGGTCAGATCCTTCTCCCGGCACTGCTCGAGGTTCGCGATCGGGTCATCGAACGTGAACTCTCCGAACTGGACGGCGAGGTTTCCGGTGTAGTCCTCGATCGGCGAGATGTCGTCGATCGTCTCGCGCAGGCCGCCGCCGTCGGGGTCGGTCAGCCAATCGAAGGACTTGCGTTGAATATCAATCAGGTGGGGTACTTCGAGGACCTTCTGCAGACGCGCGAAGCTGCGGCGCGTCCGGGGTGCATGAGCGGTTGCCAAGACGGCTACTCCTCGGGCGTCGAGAGGCGATGGGAGAGGCGCAGGGAGAGCAGCCAAGCTCCCACAAGCGCGACCAGAAAACATAGCACACGGCAACGCTGCCCTGTGGAGGACGGTCAGCACTCACGGGCCCCGCCCTCGCGGTCCGCGTATGTGGCGCGGTACCGGAACGATCCGGGCGGCTTCGACTATCGGCCGACGGGGGCAGTGTAGGGGGTGCTGCGGGTTTGGGCAAGCCTGGGGTTGATGCTTGCTTTGGGGGATTGGGGCGGTGGTGTCGCTTGGTTGCTTGGCCGGCGGCTCGAGTTCTCAGTTCTGAGAGCCGGGGCGGCGGGGGCAGAAGGCCAGCACTTGGGCGAGGGCGTCGTAGTGGCGGTCGACGTGGAGCACGTCGGCGCCGTGTTGCTGGGCGCACGAGCCTATGAGGAGGTCCGGAATGGGAACGCGATGCTGGGCACGTGCGGCAAGCTCGCGCTGAGCCCCCAGCGCGACTGCGAATGTCTCGGCATCCATCCTCAGGTCGCGAAACTCCTGAAGGTCAACCTGCAGTAGTTCGTAGTCGTGGGCCGAACGCGCACTGAACAGCAGCTCGAGGCGCGTCACCGCGCACAAGCACAACTCGTCCGTCTCGGGAACCGCGACATCGCCTCGCACATACGCCGACTTGTCGATGAGCACCAGGCTCATCGCCACGCGGTGTCGGTCAGCAGCGCATCGGCGTCGACGAGGTCTCGCCCGCGACGCAGAGCAGCCTGCTGACGCTCGGACCGACGCTCCCGGCCTGATGCCTCAAGCTCCACGGCTACGAAGTCGCGTCCAGCGTCAGCCAAGCGCAGCAGCAATTGGCGGCGGTCCTTGACCTCAGGCCAACGTCGCTGGGCAAGGTCCAGCATCTCGCGCACATCGCCCGTGTCCGTGACGGTGTAACGCGGTCGAGTCGTCGGCACCGGTGTCAGTGTAGCACCGAGGTGTAGCGGTGCGACACCGCCTCGCGAGGCGAGCGGCGCCGCGGTGGGG
>JALYZL010000218.1 GCA_030948875.1 Actinomycetota bacterium | reverse complement strand
CGTCGTCGTCTACGACGACGCGAGCTTCCGGGTGATCACGCCAGCTGCTGGCGGTGCGGCACGGCAGCGGCCTGGGTCCGGGTCTGGACTCCAAGCTTGCCGAGGATCCGCGACACATGCACGCTCGCCGTCTTCTCGGCCATGAAGAGCGCGGCGCCGATCTGGCGGTTCATCGCTCCCTGGGCGACAAGCGCGAGGATCTGCCGCTCGCGCGGCGTGAGCCCGAAGGGATCCTCATAAGCATCGTCGGGTGCCCCGAGGTGGGTGCGCGCCAGTTCCCAGTCGCCGGTCTCGAACGCGAGCTCGGAGACGGTCAAGACGAGCCAATTGTGGCTGCGGGCGTGCCGCGCCGGGATCGCGGCCAGGCCTTCGTGGGCGGTGGCGAGGCCATCGCCCGAGCGTCCCGCCAGGCTCAGCATGTCCGCGAGGTTGCCGTAGCCGTCGGCGAGCGCGTCCATATCGTCGAGCTCGCGCGAGATCTCCACCGCCCGCCGGAGGCTCTGCACGCCGGTCTCGACCTCGCCGAGGGCGATCCGCGCCATGCCGAGCGTGTTGAGGATCTGCGCCTCGGCGTGCGCGTCGTCGGGGCGACGGTCGCGGCGAGCGCCTCCTCGCCGTCCTTGACCGCGTCCCGAAAGCGACCCCGCAGGCAGGAGATGCGCGTGAGCAGGCCCGAGTACTGGCGGGGGTCGCGGTCGGGATCGAGCTCGGCGAGCAGCGGTCGCAGCGGGTGACGCCCGTGGAGCTCGTCGGTGCGATAGGTGAGGAGGAGCATCACGCGCTCCTCGCGCGGGCTGCGGGCCAGGAACTGGGCAAAGGTGCGGGTCGAGCGGTCGGCCCAGTGCATGTCCTCGAGCACGAGCGCCACCGGCGCCCGAGTCGCTCAGCAGGGCCCATCGCTGGGCGTCGCGGCGGAGCTCCTGGTCTCGTGCGTCGCATAACGCTTGTTGGATCTCGGGGTGCATCCCGCCGTCCTTTCAGTTGATTCCACGCTCCCGAGCATGAACTGAGACAAGCTTCTGCACATCCGCACTTCGCAGTCGACGTGGGGGCGGGAGGCCTCAGTTGGCGGTGGGCCGGCGCTTAGCTCGCCCGCAGGCTCCTGGGTGCGCGTCCCGAGGGTTGGACGGGGGGCTCGCCGGGCACGATCACGGGAATCGGGAAGCTCGCCGGGTCGCCGGCGGCGAGGGTGATCGGCTCGCCGTGATGGGTGACCTCGAGATCAGGGCCCTCGCGCAGCGAGTAGCGCGCTTCGCCCGGGGTGACCTCGACCCGCAACTGCCGTCCGCGATAGCCGATCCCGAAGGAGATCCGGCTCAGTTCGCGGGGCAGGCGGGGACTGAAGCTGAGCTTCCCGCTATGGTCGCGCAGGCCGCCGAAGCCGGCGACGGTGGCGATCCACGCCCCGGCGAGCGAGGCGATGTGGAGTCCGTCCTTGGTGTTGTGCTCGAGATCCTCGAGGTCCATCTCCGCTGCCTCGCAGAAATAGTCGTAGGCGAGCTCGAGGTGTCCCGTCTCCGCGGCGATCACCGCCTGCGTGCACGCCGACAGCGAGGAATCGCGCACCGTGACCGCCTCGTAGTAGGCGAAGTCGCGCGCCTTTTCCTCGGGGGTGAACGCGTCGCCGCGCGTGTACAGGGCGAGCACGAGATCGGCCTGCTTGACCACCTGCTTGCGATAGAGGTCGAAGTAAGGGAAATGGAGCAGGAGCGGGTAGCGATCTCCGGTCGCCGCGAAGTCCCACATCGCGTGGCGGGTGAAATCGGCGTCCTGGGGATGGATCTCCAGCCGCTCGTCATAGGGGACAGCCATACCGTCGGCGGCCAGGCGCCAGGCGGCGATGTGCTCGCCGCTGACGCCGAGCCGCCTCGCCTTCGCCGGCGCGCGCTCGGCCGCGTCGGCTGCGGCCCGGAGGTTCTGCTGCGCCATCAGATTCGTGTAGACGTTGTCGTCGACCAGCGCGCTGTACTCGTCGGGCCCGGTGACACCGTCGATGTGGAACCCGCCGTCGGGGTCGTGGTGGCCGAGCGACTCGAACAAGCGCGCCGTCTCGATCAGCAGCTCGAGCCCCTCCTCGCGCTCGAAGCGCTCATCCCCGGTGACGCGCAGGTAGCGAAGCACCGCATCGGCAATATCCGCGTTAATGTGGAAGGCCGCCGTCCCCGCGGGCCAGTAGGCCGAGCACTCCTCCCCCGCGATCGTGCGCCAGGGGAAGGCCGCGCCGCGCAGCCCGAGCTGCTCGGCGCGACGGCGGGCGACGGGCAGGATCGCGTGGCGCCAGCTCAGCGCGTCGCGCACAGCGGCGGGCGCCGTGTAGGTGAGGACGGGGAGCACTAAGGACTCGGTGTCCCAGAAGGCATGGCCGTCGTAGCCCGTGCCCGTCAGCCCCTTGGCGGCGATCCCCCGGCCCTCGCCGCGCGCGGCGGCCTGGAGCACGCCGAAGAGAGCGAAGCGCACCGCCAGCTGCCGTTCGGGATCGCCGTCGATCTCGACGTCGGCGCGCTCCCAGAAGTCGTCGAGGTACGCGCGTTGCTCCGCGAGCAGGCCATCCCAACCGGTATGCGCGGCCTCCGCCAGCGCTCCGATGGCCTGGGCGCGCACCGAGGCCAGGCCGCGGCGGCTCGACCAGCTGTAGGCGAGCAGCTTGATGATCGAAACGCGCTCACCCGGCTCGAGATCCACCGTCAGGGTCAGGCGGGCGACGTCATCGAGGGCCTCGATGCTCGAGGTCAGATTCGACGGGCCTTCGATGATGTGGTCCATCGCCGCCGTCATCAGCAGGCCGCTGCCCCGTGTCGCATGGCTGAGCATCGCGCGCGTCCCCTGGGCGATCGACATCTGGGAGACGAGCGGCGCACTCAGCGCGGCGGCGGCTCGCGGATCCTCGCTCCCCAAATCGGTGTCCTCGTTGGCGACGAGCTCTGACTGGACGGCGATCCGCGCCGCGCGGTCGACCTCGACCTCATAGCGGATCGCCGCGATCGCCCGGTGGGTGAACGACACCAGCCGCGTGGAGGAGACCCGGGCATGGGTGCCCGCCGGCGACTCCCAGTCCAGCCGGCGCTCGAGCACGCCCTTGCGCAGGTCCAAGGTTCGCTCGTGCGTATGCAGCCGCCCGTACTCGACGTCGAGCAGCTCGTCGTCCACGAGTAGGCGCAGGAGCTTGCCGTTGGTGACGTTGATCACCGTCTGTCCCGCCTCGGGATACCCGTAGCCGGCCTCCGCGTAGGGGAGTGGCCGGGTCTCGTAGAAGCCCGCCAGGTAGGTGCCGGGGAGCCCGGCGGGCTCGCCCTCGTCGAGGTTCCCCCGCAGCCCGAGATGGCCGTTGGAGAGCGCGAACACCGACTCAGCCTGAGCGAGGAACTCCGGGCGCAGCGCCGTCTCGCGCAGCGCCCAGGGCTCGGCCTGGTAGGGCTCCTGCCTGATCACAGGAGCTCGGCGAGATCCTCGACGACGATGTCCGCGCCGTGGGCGAGGAGCGCCTCGCGCTGCCCGACACGGTCGACGCCGACGACGAAGCCGAAGCCTCCCGCGCGCCCGGATCGCACCCCCGCGAGCGCGTCCTCGAACACGGCGGCGTGCTCGGGTTCGACTTTGACGGCTCTTGCGCCCGCGAGGAACGTGTCGGGTGCGGGCTTGCCCCGCAAGTGCTCGCGCTCGGCGACGATGCCGTCGATGATCGCGTCGAAGAGGTCCTCGATCCCGCCGGCGCGCAGCACATCGCGGCAGTTCGCACTCGAGGACACCACCGCTCGCGGTAAGCCCGCGTCGCGTACCGCCTTCACGTAGCGCACAGATCCCTCGTAGGCCTGCACGCCTTGCTCGTGGATGATTTTGAGCACGAGCTCATTCTTGCGGTTGCCCAGTCCGTCGACGGTCTCCGCCCCGGGCGGGTCCTCAGCCGAGCCCTGCGCCAGCTCGATGCCGCGGGACTCGAGGAACGAGCGCACGCCGTCGTAGCGTGGCTTGCCGTCGACGTAAGCGTCATAGTCCTCGTGGGCGTCGAAGGCGCGGAACGGCTCCCCGGTGCGCTCGGCGCGCTGGCGCAGGTACTCGTCGAACATCTGCTTCCACGCCGACGCATGCACCTTCGCGGTTTGGGTGAGCACGCCGTCGAGGTCGAACAGGCAAGCGGCGATGGTGTCGGGGAGGCCCAGCATCGTTAGGGTTCGCGTCCTGAGTTCGGCGGCTTTGGCTCGGAGGCGCTGGCCGCGTGCATGGCGGCGCGGACCGTGGGATCGAGCAGGCCACGCGCCGCCGCCATGCCGCCCGCGTCCCCCGGCCCGCGCAGGATCCACGCGAAGGCGACGGCGATCATCGCGCCCGCCAGCGGCCCCGCGACGTAAAGCCAGAAGTGGGCAAAGTCGCCGATCGCCAGGTCGGGGCCGAACGACCGCGCGGGGTTCATCGAGGCGCCGCTCACCGGGCTCGACCACAGCCCGGCGAGGATGATGTAGCCGGCCACGGCGAGAGCGGAGAACGCGCCGACGTTCTGCGCCCGCGAGGCGGTGCCGAGAATCGTGCTCACGAGACCGACGGTCAGCGCGAGCTCGATGAGCATGGCCTGCCAGTCGTGGAACGTCGGTCCTGGCTCGGTCGCGCCAAGCATGCCGATCTTGCCGAAGAGAGCGCGCAGGAACAGGCAGGCCAGGGTGGCGCCGACGAGCTGGACGGCGATATACCCGGGCACTCGGCGCCATGGGAAGTTCCCCCGCAGGCTGAAGGCGATCGTCACCGCCGGGTTGAGATGGGCCCCCGAGATCGCTCCCATGAAGAGAATGACGGCCATGACCATCAGGCCTGGCGCCGTGACCGCCGCGGCGCGGCTGATCATCCCGTGGCTGGCCGCCGCCACCACCCCGCCGCCCGCGCCCGCGAGCACGAGCATGAACGTTCCCAGGCACTCGGAGAACAGGCGCCGCCACTCGAGCGCGGGGTCGTCGAACTGCAGTACGCCGGGGAACTCGAGCCCCATCCACGATCGGTGCCAATCCTTCGCGTGCGCGACCGCCGCCGCTGTCTCCTCGTCCGGGCTTTTCACGAGACGAATCTAGCTCAAAAGCGACTCACCACCGCGTGTCCGGCGCCGGGCGACCCGCTTTCGAGGATCCGATCGAGCTCAGCGTCGGGGATCGCCCGATCTTCGTAGGTGCGCACGTTGCGGCGGGCGCGGACGGAGTCCCAGGTCTCCATGTCAGCCTCCTGTCGTCTTGAGCGGTTGCGGTGGCGGTGGCGGTTGCGCGTCGCCGGCGAGCAGCTCCATCAACAGGCCGTCTCGCCAGCCGCCCTCGGGCGCGCGCTCGTAGCGCCGCATCACCCCTACCCGCTCGAAGCCGGCCTTCTCGTAGCTCCTGACCGCGGCTACGTTGGCGAGCGCGGGGTCGATGATGACGCGGTGGTGACCTCGCTCGTCGAACAGGTGGCGGACGACGCGCCGCAGCGCCTCGGTACCGAGGCCCCGGCCGTGGAGCGCGGGGTCGAGGAACAAGTCGATGCTCGCGTGGCGGTACTTGGGGTCGAGCTCCTCGTAGAACTGGACCATCCCGGCGACGGCGCCGTCGACCTCGATCGTGAGCCGGGTGAGCTCGGGCTCGTCGGGCTCGTCGCTCAGCGGGAAGCCCGCGGCCGGCGCGTCCCACCAGCGCGCGACTTCGGGGGTGGCGTGGATGCGGCGTAGCTCGTCCGCGTCCTCTGGGGCGAGGGGGCGGAGGGTGAGGCAGGGTGGTGGGGGTGGCGCGATCGCTCGATTATGGGGGGGTGGGTGGGGCGGGGTCGCGCTGAATTTGTGGGCACTGAGTTCCGGGTAGGTGTCCACGCCCTTCGCCCGGCGCGAAACGGGTCGCTCCGCGCCCGCGCCCGGAGGCGTGTTGCGAAACGCCTGACAGTCAGGTGAAACGCAACGCGTGCCCGCTCGAGTCGCGTCCGTGCCCGCTCGAGTCGCGTCCGCGCCCGCTCGAGTCGCTCCCGCCCGCGCTCCCGCCTCGCCCGCCCACCGCCGCCACCTCCCGCCCACGCCCGTAACATGCA
>JALYZL010000234.1 GCA_030948875.1 Actinomycetota bacterium | reverse complement strand
GCCCACCACCGCGACCCACTCCCCCGGCACGGCAGAGCCGACAGCCGGCCCGACGGCGCCCCCGGTCAGCTCCGCGCCCCGGTCGCCCGCCAAGGCGACACCGCGCCCCGCGGGATCCAGGCTCGGCGGCGTCCAGGCGCTCCAGCAGCGGTTGGGGCTCGCGGTCGACGGCAGCTTCGGGCCGATAACCAAGGCCGCTGTCGAGCGCTTTCAGCGGGCGCACGGCTTGAAGCCCGACGGCGTCGTCGGGCCAGGAACGCGAGCCGCGCTTGGCCTCGGCCCCGGACCGACCCTGAGAGAGGCCGGAACGACGACGACACCGATCACGACAAGCGGCCAGACCACCACAGGCAGCCCGGCCACGACGACCGGCGGCGAGACCACCACAGTAAGTGGCGGGACCTCGACGGGCAGCCCGAGCCCGTCCGCCAGCGTGACCGCGGAGCTCGCGTCCATGGCCGCGGCCGGAGACACGATTGCGACCAGGCCGTACGTCTACGGCGGCGGCCATGGGTCGTTCATCTCGAACGGCTATGACTGCTCGGGCTCAGTGTCCTACGTCCTCCACGCGGCGGGATTGCTGAGCTCGCCCGAGGACTCGAGCTCGCTCGAGAGCTACGGCGCCGCCGGGCCCGGGCGCTACGTGACCATCTATGCCAACGCCGGACACGCGTTCATAGTCATCAACGGTCGCCGCTTCGACACCATCGCGCTCCAGGAGACCGGCACGCGCTGGAGCTCGACGGTCGGCTCGACCGCCGGCTACGTGGTGCGCCACCCGGTCGGGCTGTAGCCAGAGCGCAAGGGCGACATCCGGGTCACGCCCGGCAATGGAATGGCACGGACGCCGATTTCACGCGCCCACCGCCGCGCGCCGCAGCCCGTCGGCCTCCATCTGCACGGAGCGCCGGATCCGGCGCCCGAACAGCAGCGCGTAGCGCCTAAGGACCCTCAAGCGTCCGCCAGCCGCCGCAACAGCCCGAGCGCGCGCTGCAGCACTTCCTGGTCCTCGACCGAAAGATCCTCGGTGATCGCACTCGCCAGCCAGCCCTCGCGCTTGCGGCGCTCCTCGGCCAGGGTCTCGGTCCCGAGATCGGTGAGCTCGACGAGGACGCGGCGGCCGTCGGAGGGGTCCGGGCGCCTGGCAATCAGGCCGAGGGCCTCGAGATCGCAGACCGTCTGCGCCATCGATTGGGGCCGGACGCGCTCCGCGGTGGCGAGCTCGCCGATCGAGCTCGTTCCCTGACGATCGAGCCGGCCGAGGACGCCCTGGGAGAGCGAGAAGCTGTGCTCGGCACGGGGTACAGCGACAAGCGCGAACGGCGGCGCCCCGCCAGCCGAGGGCGACCCGCGCGGTGACACCTACAAGTGGATCGCGCTCTCCAACTGCACCCTCGGGATGCTCCTCGCCACCCTCGACGCGTCAATCACCGTGATCGCCATGCCGGCCATCTCCGCGGCATCCATCTCGATCCGCTCGTCTCCGGGAACAGCTTCTACCTGCTGTGGATGATCCTCGGGCTTCCTCGTCGTCTCGAGCGTTCTCATCGTCAGCCTCGGCCGCCTCGGCGACATGTTCGGCCGGGTCCGGATCTACAACCTCGGCTTCGTCATCTACACGGCGGCGTCGCTCTTCCTCACCATCGACTGGCTCACCGTGTTCGCGCTCATTCTCTTCCTAAACGGCGTCTCCATGGGGCTGTTCGCCTCGCCCAATCGCGCGGCGGTGATGAACAGCCTGCCGCCGGGCGACCGCGGCGCTGGCGGGGGGATGAACCAAACCTTCCAGAACTCCGCCCAGGTCCTGTCGATCGGCATCTTCTTCACCCTGATGGTGCTTGGTCTCGCGAGCACGCTCCCCCACACGTTGGCGAGCGGACTCGAGGCCCACGGCGTGCCAGCGGCCACCGCCCAGCACGTCGCGCACCTGCCGCCGGTCTCGATCCTCTTCGCCGCCTTCCTCGGCTACAACCCGATCCAGCACTTCGTCGGTTCGAGCGTGCTCCATCACCTGAGCGCGCACAGCCAGGCCCTGCTCACCGGTCGCTCGTTCTTCCCACACCTGATCTCGACCCCCTTCCGCACCGGCCTGCACGAGGCGTTCGCCTTCGCCATCGCCGCCTGCCTGATCGCCGCGGGGGCATCGCTGATGCGCGGAGGGATGTACCACGCCGCGGCGGAGATCCAAGCGGCGGCGGAGCTACCCGGCGCCCAGAAAACGCGCGAGCCCCGCGTAGAGCGCCTCGGCCAATCGCTGACGCCCCCGCGGGCTTGTCTCGATGGCGGCGTCGGTGCCGTTGCGCATGTTTCCGAGCTCGACGAAGATCTTCGGGCGAGTTGACAGGTTGAGCCCGGCGAGGTCGGTGCGGATGCTGTAGCCGCCCGGCCCCACGTAGTTCGACACAGGAAGCACCCCCGAGGCGCCCAGCGCGTGATCGACATCGTGCGCCAGGCCCAACGAGGCGGGGTAGATGCGCGCGGTCGAACCGACATCAGGGGCGTAGAGGACCGAGAACCCGCGGCCGCCCGCCGGCGCGCCGTCCGCATGGATGGAGATCACCGCGTTCGCGTGAGCGGTGTTGCCGATCGCGGCTCGGACGTTTACGCACGGGCCGACGCCGGTGTTGGTGTGGCGGGTGAGGACAACGTGCGCGCCCTGGGCGAGGAGCAGTCGCTGCAGACGCAGGGCCACGTCGAAGTTGAAGGCCGCTTCTGAGTAGCCGGCGTTGGTCGACGTCCCCGTCGTGTCACACGCCTTGACCTGTCCCCTGCCCGCCGGCACCAGGCCGTTGATGATCTCCGGGTGGAGATAGTTATCACCGTTGTGTCCGGGGTCGAGCACAACGAGCTTGCCCCCCAGCGGCTGGGCCGCCAGCGGCTGGGCCGCCGGCGGCGCCGCCGCCGTAGCGGCGGAATCGAACCGCGCTCGGTGACGAACCGGCCGCACGAGGGGCGGGTCCTTCACGACGGTCGTCACGGTGATCGCCGCCTTGTGCCCGGGCACCGTGGCCGCACCACACCCCAGAGCCGCCAATCCCGCGCCAAGCGCCAGCGCGCCGCGACCCTTCACACCGAACGCTCCACGAAGCACACCTCGCGCTCGGGCGAGACCGACCAGCGACCTCGCCGCCAGCTCACGCGCGTCCCGTCCGCCAGCACCGCAGTTGCGCTCCCGAGCCGCGGCTCGCCCCACAGCGTGGCCTCGAGCGGCCGCTCCGACTCGGGGGTGTCGCCGAGTCCACCGTCAACGTGCGCCGCCGGGTAGGTGACCACGACCGAGCCCGGGCGAACCCACACGGGGATCATATGCAGCGGCGCCGGCGCGACGATCTCCTGGCCGCCCCGGACGCGCTCACCCGACCACGCCTCGATCCATTCGCCTCGCGGCAGCGCCACCTCGCGCTCGCGGGCGCCCTCGTCGAGCACCGGGGCGACCCACAGCGCCGGCCCGTAGCCGTAGGCATCGGCGAGCGTCCAGCCCCGCGGATCGCTGGGATCACTCAAACACAGCGGGCGAACGATGGGCAGCCCGGTGCGGGCGGCGGTTGCGGCTGCGGCACGGACGTAGGGGACGAGTTGCTCGTGCAACATCACATAGGCGCGGTAGATGTCGAGGAGCGGATCGCCATAGCGCCACGGCTCCTGGGGCATCTTCGAGTGCGCGTGCATGAGCGGCGTGAAGCAACCGAACTGGAGCCAGCGCGCGAGCAGCTCGGGCGGACAGGGCTCGATCAGCCGGTGCCCGAGGTAGCCACCGACGTCGTGCGACCAGTTGGAGATGCCGCTGCACGCCGCGGCCAGCGTCGCCACCACGAGCACCCGCAGCGACCAGAAGTCCGAGGCCTGATCGCCGGCCCAGGTGAACCCGGTCGCATGCTGCCCCGTCCAGCCGCTGCGCCCGAAGAGGACGCCGCGGCCCGGGTGCTCCTCGTCGAGGGCGCGCTGCATGCTCTCGCGGTGCAGGCCGCCGAGAGCCCATGCCGCCTCGGCGCCGGTGCGACCGTCGGCCAGGCGCACATCGTCGGGGATGTAGTAGCCCTCTCCGTCGTCGGCCTTGATCCCCTCCACCCCGAGGGCGAGGACGCGGCGCGCACTCGCGCGCCACCACGCTTCCGCCGCCGGGCTCGTGAGGTCAACGGGCGAGCCGTCGCCCATCCACCATTGGGTCAGGAACGGCTCCCCCCCGGGTGCGCGCACGAAGTGGCCGGCCGCCGCGGCGGGGGCGTAGTTCTCCGCGGGCTGCTCGTGCAGATGCTGGGACTCCACCTGCGGTGGGACCTGGCCGTCGCGCGAGTCGGTGTTGACCCACGGCGTGATCCACAGGACCGTCCGCACGCCCTCGGCTCGTAGCCGCGCCACCATCCCGGCCGCGTCGGGGAACTGGTGGGGGTTGAACTCCCAGGTGTTGTATTGCGTCTCCCAGGGCGAGTCGATGACGATCGCGTCGAGCGGGATGCGGTGGCGGCGAAAGCCGTCGAGATCCTCGATCACGTCGTCGCGATGCTCGTGGAAGTCGCGGCTCTTCCAGAAGCCGTAGCCCCACTCCGGGAGCACGGGCGCGAAGCCGGTCAGGCGGCAGAAGGCGCGCAGGCGCGCCGCTGGAGTCCCGTCGCACAGCATCTCCATCCGCAGCGGCCCGGCCTTGGCACGCGTGGAGATCGCCACGCGCTCGCCGCTGAGATCGAACTGCGTGCCGTTGGCGTCGGTCCTCACCCATACCGAGTAGCCCCCGCTCGAGACGAGCCAGGGGACGGGGGCGCAGTCGCCCTGGGGGATCCCGCCCTGTTCGAGGAGCTCGGGTGGGCAATCGGGGCCCGTGTAGCGGCGGTCGGCGCCAAGCTGGACCGTACGTCCCGCTTGGTCAAGGCGCGTGCTGTGACGCGCGCCCAGCCCGACGAAGCGCTCCTCCGCCCGCTGATCCCAGTCGATGGCCAGCCGCAGCGGGGTGCCGTCCGCGTCGAGCGTGAGCTCGACGCGCTCATTGGTGGGCACACCGACCCGCAGGTGCGCATCGCGCCCTCCCGAGAGCGTGAGCGCGAGCTCGACGGCGTCGGTCTCCCGTGCCTGCACCGTCGCCCGCCACGCCCGCTCGGGTGGCGAGCGCTCCTCGCGGGTGATCATCCCTTCGGTGAGATGGATGAGCTGGTCGTGCACTTCTCCCTCGGCGACCCACACCCCACCGCCGCGGAGCAACCGGCGTCCACGGCGGCGAACGGTGATCTCGAAGGGGCGCAGCGCGAGCTCGACCTGAAGCGGGGCACGATCGATCACCACGTCGGTCGGACTGAGGAGGACCGTCGGTCCCGAGGCGGGCATCGTTACGGTCATCCGTGCGTCCTTCTCGCTTCCCGCCGCGATGCTTGCATGCGTTTACAGGAAGATCACAGGCTCAGCTCGCCGGAGTGACGCCGACCGTCACTAGGATCGTCGAACTCAGGTGAAGATCATAGACGCCGTCATTCCCGTCGCCGGCCTCGGCACGCGACTGCTCCCCGCGACCCGGTCGCAGCCCAAGGAGATGCTGCCCGTCGTCGACAAGCCCGTCGTCCAGTACGTGGTCGAGGAGCTCGTGGACGCCGGCATCGAGCGCGTGTTGTTCGTCACCGGCCGGCGCAAGCGGGCGATCGAGGACCACTTCGACGCCGACCCGGAGCTCGAGCGCGCGCTCGGCGTCGACCACGAGCTCGACCCGCGCGGGGGCTTGAAGGTGCTCTACACCCGCCAGCCCCACCCGGCCGGCCTCGGCGACGCGCTGCGCTACGCCGAGGGCTTCGGCGACGGACACGGGGTCGTGGTGGCGCTCGGCGACTCGATCATCGCCCCGATGCCGACGTCGGGACCGGCGATCATCGCGCGGCTCGTCGAGGCCTACACGAGGTTCCAGGCCAGCGCCGCGCTGGCCGTGGTCGAGGTGAGCGAAGCGGAGGTGTCGAGCTACGGGATTGTGTCCGGGACCGAGATCGCCGACGGGATCATCGAGGCAAGCGACGTGATCGAGAAGCCCGACCCGAGCGAGGTGAGCAGCCGCCTCGCGATCGCCGCCCGCTACGTCCTCGGGCCCTCGGTGTTCGCGGCGCTGCGCGACACCCCGCCCGACGGCCGGGGAGAAGTCCAGGTCGCGGACGCCCTGCGCGCGATCCTGCGCGCGGGCGAGCGGGTCGTGGCCGTGCCCCTGCGCGGCGGCGAGCGCCGCCACGACATCGGCACCGTCGAGGGTTACTGCAACGCCTTTCTCGAGCTCGCGTTCGCCGACCCGCGGGTAGGGCCGGCGCTGCGTGCCCGCGCCGCGATCTTGCTCGATGGCCCGCGCTAGTGCGTTCGCGCGAGCCGCGCTCGCAGGTAACCCCTCCGACGGCTACGGGGGAGCGACGCTGGCCGTGGTCGTGCGCGACTTCCGCGCCGACGTCGAGGCGAGCCTGGCGAGCGATCCCACGATCGCGCCCGAAAGCCCCCTCGTGCGCGCGACCGTGGCCCGTTTCGAGCGCGAGTTCGCCCCCGAGGCGCCCCCTGCCGCCCTCCGGCTCAACACCTCCATCCCTCGCTCCGTCGGCCTCGGCGGCTCGAGCGCGATCGTCATCGCGACCGCACGCGCCCTGTGCGAGCTGCACCGCGTGCGCGTGGACCCGGACGAGCTCGCGTCCTTCGCCCTCGCGGTCGAGACCGAAGATCTCGGGATCGCGGCGGGACTGCAGGACCGCGTTGCCCAGTCCTATGGTGGACTCACGTTCATGGACTTCCGGTCCGGCGTCTACGAGCCGCTCGACCCGGCGTTGCTGCCGCCCCTCTTCATCGCCTGGAATGCGCAGGCGGCCGGAGACTCCGGGGTTACCCACGGCGACCTGCGCGCGCGATTCGACAACGGCGACCCGCCGGTCCTCGCCGCCATGTCCGAGCTGGCGGAGCTCGCGCGCGCGGCCCGGTCGGCGCTGCTCGCCGGCGACGTCAAGGCGTTCGCGAGGTGCGTGGACGGCAGCTTCGACGCGCGGCGGCGGATGCTCACCCTCGACAAGCGCCACGTGGCGATGATCGAGCTCGCGCGCGAGCTCGGAGCGAGCGCGAACTACACCGGCTCGGGCGGGGCGATCGTTGGCTGCTGCCGCGACGAGGCCGAGCGCGCGATGGTGATCGC
>JALYZL010000184.1 GCA_030948875.1 Actinomycetota bacterium | reverse complement strand
ACCAATTCGGCACTGAGCGCCCGGCCCGCCGCGCCCCGGCGCACGGACAAGCCTGGACAAGCCCGCCCGCCGGCGCCTGGACAAGCCCGCCACCGGGGTCCGGCCCACCGCCCGCCCAAGCCCCGCGACGCCCTTCCCGACGGCATGGGGTGGAGGGGCAACGGCTCGACGCGATCCGCATCGCGCCCGGCTCGGCGCGCGCCTTCGAGGCGGGCCCGACGGCTCGAGATCCTCGTGGTCGGACCGCACTTCACGGGCGACGCGGAGATCCTGTGAGATTTCTGGCCGGCCTCAGCCTGAACCGGCGCGTCAGCCCTGCGCGCCCGGTCGAGCCCGGGTGCGCCGGCCAGGATCTCAGCGCCCGGAAACGTTCCGCTGGAAGCCGACGTAGCAGAGCGCCGCGACGATCAGCAGGATGACCGGCAGGCCGAAGCTCAGGATACCGGCGGCGGCCAGGACGAGCGTGACGACGCCGATGGCTCCTGCCGTGGTACCGCCGACGGCGAGCTGGTAGGCGCGCCGTTCGCGTTGGCGCCTGGGGGTGTAGCTGCCGCGTTTGTCGATGTTCGCCATATGACAGAGGTTAGCGTGACGCCCCAGCCCGCCCGCTTCAGCAGGTCACGGCGCCTTCGGCGGCGCTTCCGACGAGGCGGGCGTACTTGGCCAGCGCCACGCCGACGTGGCCGTTCGATGGCGGGCGGTAGTCGGCGACGCGGGCGGCGATCTCGTCGTCGGAGAGCGCCACATCGAGCCGGCGGGCCGCTACGTCGAGGGTGATCTCGTCGCCGTCGCGCACGGCCGCGATCGGACCTCCACTGGCCGCCTCGGGGGCGACGTGACCGGCCATCAGGCCGTGCGTGGCACCCGAGAAGCGGCCGTCGGTGATCAGGGCGACTTCCTCATCGATGCCGTGGCCGACGAGGGCGGCGGTCACGCCGAGCATCTCGCGCATACCGGGCCCTCCTACCGGTCCCTCGTTGCGGATGACGACGATGTCCCCGGCGACGATCTCGTTGGCGGTGACGGCCGCCATCGCGTCCTCCTCGGACTCGAACACGCGCGCCGGGCCCTTCTGGAGACGTCGCTGATGCCCCGCGAGCTTCACGACACAACCCTCCGGAGACAGGTTCCCGCGCAGAATCGCCAGCCCGCCGGTCGGCTGGATCGGGTCGTCGAGCGGGCGGATCACGCGCTGACCGGGCGTCTCCTGCGCGACGCCGGCGAGCTCACCGACGGTGTGACCGGTCACCGTTATCGCGTCGCTGCGGAGGAGACCGGCCTCCTGGAGCCGCTTGAGGAACACGGGGACGCCGCCGGCGGCGTAGAGGTCGGTGGCCACGTACTCCCCGCCCGGCTTGAGGTCGCCGAGAAGCGGCGTGCGCTCGCTGATCTCGTCGAAGTCGTCGATCGCGAGCTCGACGCCCATCTCCCGGGCGACCGCGAGAAGGTGCAGCACTCCATTGGTCGAGCCGCCGCTGCAGGCGATGGCAGCGATCGCGTTCTCGAGGCTGTCGCGAGTGATGATGTCGCTGGGGAGAAGGCCGCGCTCGAGCACGTCCATCACGAGGCGGCCCGCCTCGAAGGCGACCTCGGCCTTGCGCCCGTCGACGGCCGGGACCATCGCGTATCCGGCGGGAGAGATCCCCAGCACCTCGAAGGCCATGGCCATCGTGTTCGCCGTGAACTGCCCGCCGCAGGCGCCGGCCCCCGGGGAAGCCACGTCCTCGAGCGCGGTCAGCTCCTCGTCGGTGATCTTGCCCGCGGCGCGCGCGCCGACGGCCTCGAACACCTCCTGGATGGTCACCTGCTGCCCGTTGTAGACACCCGGGGCGATCGATCCTCCGTAGAGCATCAGGCTCGGCACGTTCAGGCGGCAAAGCGCCATGACGGTGCCCGGGAGCGTTTTGTCGCAGCCCGAGATGGCGACGACGGCGTCGAACATGTGGGCGTCGCACACGAGCTCGATCGAGTCGGCGATGACCTCTCGGCTCACCAGCGATGCCCGCATCCCGGGTGTCCCCATCGTGATTCCGTCGGAGATGGCGATCGTCCCCATCTCCATCGGCGTGCCGCCCGCAGCGCGGATCCCCTCCTTGACCTTGGCGGCGAGCGCGCGGAGGTGGAAGTTGCAGGGCATCGTCTCGATCCAGGTGTTGGCCACGGCGACGAGCGGACGCGCCAAAGCTTCGTCGTCGTACCCGATGCCCTTCAGGTAGGCGCGGGCCGGCGCTCGCCCCACGCCCTCGGTCAGGGCACGGCTGCGGTGCTTGGGGTCGAAACTCATCGGCCGGGCACTGTAGCGAGCCGATGGCGCGGGTTGGTCACGGAGCCGACGATGACGGTCAACCGCCGTCGGCGCTCGGCGCTTCTCACGGAGCCGACGATGACGGTCAACCGCCGTCCTCGCTCGGCGCTCCTCACGGAGCTGAGGTTGACTTGGGCGAGCGCGCTTCGCCGCGCAGGCGGGCGCGTTCCCACTGGGTGAGTCGCCACAGGTCGCGCTTGACCTGAGCCGGGTCGACCTGACGACCGGGCAGGTGCATGTTGGCGGTGGCGATGAGGCGGCGCTCGTCGCCGGTCAGGGCCATCCATTTGGCGAGCACGTCGTCGGAGTCCGGGAGTCGCGCGCTGCCGTACGGTCGCGTCTCGTCGGGGAAGGTGACGCAGTATTCGTTGAGCAACCGGTTTGTCTGGGCGAGGTAGGCGACGATCGGCTTGTGGGGATAGATGAGGTATCCGTACGCGGCGGCACCGGTGCCGTCGGCCCGCTCCGGCCCGTCGTTCTGGGAGCCCCAGACGCGGATGAAGCCGAGGTCGCGGTACATCGACCACTCCTCCTGATTGACGCACGACCGCAGCAGCGCTCGCGCACGCTGCTCCGCCCGGCGCTCGCGCCCGGGGTCGTACGGCGGCGCCGCCGGGCGGTGCCGACGCGCGCGGTGACGCTCCCATTGCTCGGCGAGGCGCGGGATCAGCAGGTCGGAGAGAAGTGCGACGACGACGAGCGCGGTGACGGCGAGAGCGACGAGCATCGGCCGGCGGTCGCTACCTGGCGCCGCCCGCGGCTCGCGGGAAGAAGATCACCCGATCGGCGTCGGAGGGGATCTCTTCGAAGGTCCGCACGAGCTCGGCTTGGCGCCGGCCGGCCGGCTCGATCACCGGCACCGCCGCCCACATCCCGCTGTCCAACTGCTCGCGGAACGCCTCCATCAAGCGCAGTTCGTCGGCGCGAAGCTCCACATCGCCCTCGGCAATCAGTACCTCTCCATGCCCGGGCTTCATCCTTAGGAACCGCACGCAAGAATTATGCCAGAGGGCCAGCCCGGCCAATCCGGTACCGACGCCGGGGCGCCCGAACCGCGTCACCGCGCTCGGCCCAGGAGCCCGAGAGCGTCGACCGGTCCGGCGCCGGCGCCGATTCCCGCCAGCCCGTCCCTGACGGCGGCGGCTGCAACGTCCTTGGCCCCGCGCGCGGCGTCGAGGGGGGCGCGACCTAGAGCGAGGTGGGCCGCGAGCGCCGAGGAATGCGTGCAACCCGAGCCGTGGGTGGCGCCGCTCGGAAAGCGCTCGCCGGGTATCTCGACGATCGTCTCGCCGTCGTAGAACACGTCGGCGGCGCTCTCCCCGTGACCGCCTGTGACCACGACCGCCGTCGGGCCGAGCGCGTGGACGGCGCGAGCGAGGATGTCGGCGTCGGCGTCGCTGAGGCCGGTAAGCGCGCGCGCCTCGGGCAGGTTCGGGGTCGCGACGGTCGCGAGCGGCAGGATCCGCTCGATCAGGGCCGAACGGGCGGAGCGGTCCAGGAGCTCGGCGCCGGACTCCGCGATCATCACCGGGTCG
This sequence comes from Actinomycetota bacterium, assembly GCA_030948875.1. GTDB lineage: Bacteria > Actinomycetota > Thermoleophilia > Solirubrobacterales > Solirubrobacteraceae > Palsa-465. The sequence goes on along the minus strand of JALYZL010000184.1, from coordinate 1,726 downwards.
ACGACGACCGGCGTGCCCGGCTCGAGCTCGCCGAGGATCAGCTCGACGGCCTCGATCGTCTCGGCCGTGCCGAGCATCCCGACCTTCGCCGCGTCGACGCCGATGTCGGCGAGCACGGCGCGGACCTGGGCGATGATCATCTGTGGCGAGACGCTCTCGATCGCGGTGACGCCAACCGTGTTCTGGGCCGTGAGCGCGGTGATTGCGGTCATCCCGTGGACGCCACAGGCCGCGAATGCCTTCAGATCGGCCTGGATGCCGGCGCCTCCCCCGGAATCCGAGCCGGCGATCGCGAGCGCTCGGGGGATGCTTGCTGGCGCTGCCACGGCACCGAGGTTACGCGCCCGGCAACAGCACCACGTAGCGCCCGCCGGCCTCCCGGCGGATGTGACCTCCCAGCTCGAGCTCGGCCAGCCCGGTCAGCGTGGTCTCGAGCGAGCGTCCCGAGCCCGCGAGCGCGCCGAGCGCGCCGAGGGTGTCGCACCCCTCGCCGATGGCGTCGAGCAGGTCGCGGAGGTCGGCCCGGACGGGCTCACCCGTTCCGCACGCCGGCAGCGGGCGCGCGCCGGCGCCGAAGATCGCGTCGAGCACATCACCGGCGTCCCTGACGACCCGGGCCCCGCGGGCGAGAAGGTCGTTGGTGCCAGCCGACAGGGCGGACGTCACGCGTCCGGGAACGGCGCCCAGCGGGCGGGCCAAGTCCTCGGCCACGCCAGCAGTGATCAGCGACCCCGAGCGCCGGCCGGCTTCGACCACAACCGTCATCACGCTCAGCCCGGCGATGATCCGGTTGCGGGCGGGAAAGCCCCAGCGGCGGCTCTCGGTCCCGGGAGGGAGCTCGGAGATGGCGACGCCCGAGCCCACGATGCGGCGATAGAGCGCTCGTTTGCTCGCCGGGTAGGGGCGCTCAGCGCCGACCGGGAGCACGGCCACGGTCGCTCCCGCCGCCTCGAGCGTGCCCGCGTGGGCGGCGGAGTCGATCCCCAGCGCCATCCCGCTGATCACGGTAAGGCCGGCGGCGCCGAGGCTCCGACCCAACGACCTCGCGACCTCGAGCCCGTAGGCCGACCCCCGGCGCGCGCCCACGATCGACACGGCGTCGGCGGCGAGCAGCGCGACGCAGCGGTCACGTCCTCCAGCCACGTGAAGAACCGCGGGGGCGCCGGGCGCGGCCGCCAGCCGGTGTGGGTAGGCGGGGTCGCAACGGCAGATCGTCTCGACGCCGGCGGCGCTGCAGCGGGCCGCGGCGGCCCGCGGGTCGAAGCTGTCGTATTCGCGCTCGACCATCGGGCGCGTCCCGCCCGCAATCGCCGCGATCAGCCTCGGGTCGGGGAGATCGAAGACGAGCGGTAGGTCGCGCCCCCGACGGCGGGTGATGTCGAGCTGGGCGCCGAGGCGAGCAACAAGCCAGGACCGTCGCAGGCAGTCCTCGCACGCCTGCCCGGCTTCCGTGTCGGTGAGCGGCTGGGTGGTCATGCGGCGAGCACGTCCTCTGAGCGATCGCGCTGGCGCAGACTCACCGCCATGAGCACGTCGGCGGCGCTGACCCGCTCGCGGCCGTCGAGGTCGGCGATCGTCCGCGCGACCCGGACGACGCGGTGGCGGCCCCGCGCGCTCAGGGCGCCCTGCTCGTAGGCGGCGGCGAGCGCGAGCTCGGCCTGGTGGTCGAGGCGGGCATGGCGGCGCGAGACGCGGGCATCCATCTCCCCGTTGCACGCGGCACCGG
>JALYZL010000155.1 GCA_030948875.1 Actinomycetota bacterium | reverse complement strand
GGGTAGATGTCCACGACGACGGCGACGTCGGCGCCGGCCAGCGCAGCGCCGAAGGCAGGGGCCAGAGCCTGGGTGCGGGAGTACAGGTGGGGCTGGAACACGGCGACGACGCGGGCGGGATCGAGCGTGCGCGCGAGGGCCACCATCGCGGCCACCTCCGTCGGATGGTGGGCGTAGTCGTCGTAGACGGCCGCGCCGGCGGCGGTGTCGCCGACCCGCTCGAATCGTCGCCGGGCGCCGCGGAAGTCCGCCAGGGTCGCCGCCGCGACCGCCGGGTGGCCGCCGGCGAGCACGCACGCCTCGAGCGCCCCCGCCGCGTTGACCGCGTTGTGGGCCCCCGGGACCCCGAGGAGCACGTCGATCCCGCGCCAGCGGAACTGGGCTCCGTTCGGCCCGAGGACGGGCGAGGGAGCGTCGTAGGTCACCGCCCCGGGTGGGCAGAGCGCACGCAGGGCGGGGCGATCCCAGACGACGGCGTGCTCGGCGCTGCGCATGAACTCGGCCAGGGTCGCCTCGAGGTCGAGCCGGGAGGCATATGTCGCGTGATGATCGAGCTCGGCGTTGGTCAGGACCGCGATGTCCGGATCGAGCTTGAGCAGCGAGCGGTCCGACTCGTCGGCCTCGACCACCACCCACTCCCCCGTCCCCCACCCGGCGTTCGAGCCCGTGTCCCCCAGCTCGCCTCCTACCAGATAGGAGGGGTCGAGCCCGCAGCCGCGGAGCGCGTGGACGACCATGGCCGTGGTCGTCGTCTTGCCGTGGGTGCCGGTGACGGCGATGCAGCGCCGCAGCCGAGTGATCTCGCCGAGCAGGTCCGCGCGGTGCAGCTCGTGGCCGGCCGCGGCCACGCGCTCTGGGTTGTCGGCCGGGATGGCGCTCGAGTAGACGACCTCGGCGCCCGTCGACATGTTCGCCACCGCGTGCCCGATCGCGGGCTCGATCCCGTGCTCGCGAAGACGCTCGGCGTAAGGGGAGTCGGCGCGGTCGGAGCCCGTTACCTGCGCGCCGAGCGCTTGGGCTACGAGTGCCAGGCCGCTCATGCCCGCCCCACCGATCCCGACGAAGTGCAGCCGTCGCGAGGACCAGTCGTCGTTCATACGGCTGGAAGCTAGTGCAACGGCGTGCGGGGCCGCCCCCGGGGTCGGCGTCGCTCAGGCGCGCGCGAGCACGACGACGGGGATCTCCCGGTCGGTCTTCGTCTGGTACTCGTCGTACTGCGGCCACCGCTCGGTCATCGTCGCCCACAGCTCGGGCTTCTCCTCGGCCGTGGCGGTCCGCGCCCGCGCCGGGAAGCGATCGCCCTTGACCTGAACCTCAACCTCCGGATTGGCCGAGAGGTTGAGGTACCACGCGGGATGCTCGGGCGCTCCGCCCTTCGAGGCGACAACGACGTAGTCGTCGCCGCTGGTGCCGTAGATCAGCGGCGTGCTCCGCGCGGCCCCGGAGCGGTGACCGGTCGTGGTGAGGATGAGCACCGAGGTGCCGTTCCAGTCGTGGCCCTCCTCCCCGTTGGTCTCGCGGTAGCGCTCGACGTGCTCTTGCCCGAACAGCATGCGTACAGGTTACCCGGGTGAGCGCCCGCTCACGCGTTCACGCCGCGCGCTCACGCCTTGGCGACCGTCACCGCGCCAACATGCCACCCGCGGGTTCGCGGACAAGTTGCGCAGCCGGCGGAGCTGGGACGTGCGCTTGGGCTTGTGGTCGACGGCGTTTGTAGATCGTGTCGCCGTCGACCGCGAAGCAGATAGGAATCGGGTGCGGCTGCCCGCGGCGGCGATGGTTGCCAGCCGCGCCATGCGCGCCCGCCAGTCGCTCACGAGCTTCGGCCACGTCCACGCCTGGAGAGGCTAGGTCCCGAGCAAGTCGGCCATCACGCTCTCGACCTCATCGAGGGCGCCGCCCGATCCTCGGCTGGCGCGCGGAGGGAAGCCAGAAGAACACGCGCTCCACGCCCGCCTCCGCGTAGCGCTCGAGGACTGCCGCGTCGGGTGGTGCGCCCATCACGTGCTTGCGCGTTCTAAGCTTGGCGAGCGCTCAGACTCTGCCCGAGCTGGATGACATTGCCCTCGGGATCCTCGATGATCGTCTTACGAAACAGACCTGGAGCCGTCTCGACCGGTCCGGCGGCGATGCCCCGTTCCTCGAGGGCCGCGAGCTGCTCGTCGAGGTCCTCCACCATCACCGTCATCAGTCCCCTGCCGGCGCGGGCCTCGTCCGCCACCACGTAGACCCAGCCCGTGTCCGTCACCTCCCACATCGCCTCCGTCTCGTTGGGAACCACGTCGGGAGGCCGGCCGAAGAAGCGCTCATACCAGGCGAGGGCCGGATCCAGGCGAGCCACGGCGAGGCCGGCGAGGAGGTACTGGGGCGCCATCGCTGTCCCTTGTAGCACGAGGCGGCGGCTTCGCGTGTGGCGCCGGGCCGGGATCCGGGTAGCCTCGAAGGGTCCTGCCATCGGGGAGAGGTGCAGATGCGTGGTCGCGCGGTGACGGTGACGCCTCATCGGGGCCGGGCGCATCTCGTGCGCCTACTGGTCGCCGTGGGACTCGGCGCGCTCCTGGCAGCGCCGTCGGTCGCGTTGGCCGGCAGCAACCTCTACGTATCGAACTGGGGCCAGGGGGCGGTGTCCACGTTCTCGATCGGCGCCGCCGGCGCGCTCACCCAGCTCGGAACCGGGATAACGAGCACCGGCTCGAACCCCGCCGGGGTGGCCATTTCCGCCAACGGCCAGGATCTGTACATGGCCAACGAAAACCAGGGCACGGTGTCGACGTTCTCGATCGGAGCCGGCGGAGCGCTCACGCAGGTCGGCCCCCCGGTGTTGAGCGGGAACAGCAGCAGCACCACGAACTCCGAGCCGTACGGGGTGGCGGTATCACCCAACGGGGCAAACCTCTACGTGGCCAACTACCTGTCCGGCACGGTCTCGACCTTCACGATCGCCGCCGGCGGCGTGCTCACCCAGCAGGGCACGGGGATCACCAGCGGATCCGCGGGTCCGGGCTGGGTGGCGGTTTCGCCCGGTGGGCAGAACCTCTACGTCACCAACTACACGGGCGGGACGGTGTCGACGTTCGCGATCGGCGCCGGGGGAACGCTGACCCCGCAGGGCAGCCCCGTGAGCACCGGGACCGGCAATGGCTCAGAACCCGAGAACCTCGCCATCGCACCGAGCGGGCAGGATCTCTACGTCGCCAACCACGCGGACGGGACGGTGTCGACCTTCTCGATCGGCGCCGGCGGAGCGCTCACCGCGCAGGGCGGTCCGGTACCGAGCGGGACGACTGTCGCCTCAGGTCCCGAAGGGATCGCCGTCTCACCTATCGGAGCGAACCTGTACGTGACCAACGAGAACGAGGGCACGGTGTCGGCATTCTCGATCGGGGCCGGCGGCGCGCTCACCGCTCAGGGGAGCTCGGGCCCGATCAGCGCCACCACCACCAGCGCGCAGCCATTCGGCGCCGCGGTGTCACCAGGCGGCCAGGATCTCTATGTCGCTGACTTCGCGCTCGGTTCGGTGTCCACTTTCTCGATCGGCGCCGGTGGGGTACTCACCCGGCTGGGTCCCCCCGTTCTCAGCGGATCGAGCGGCGCCTCGGGAGCCTACGAGCTCGCGGTGTCACCCGATCAGGGCCCGACCGCCGCGTACTCGGTGCTACTGTCACCCACCGGCCCCGCAGGGACGTTCAGCGCCCAGCCGTCGGTCGCGGGAAGTGCGCCGATCGGGGCCTACGCATGGCAGTTCGGTGACGGCACCGGGGCGACCGGTCCCCTGGTGATGCACACCTTCCCCACCCGCGGGACCTACACGGTGACGCTCACGCTCACGGACACCGACTTGTGCTCGGTCTCCGGCCCCTTTACCGGCCAAAGCGTCTCCTGTGTCCCCGATCCCGCCGCGAGTTTCAGCCACGCGATAACCGTGCCGGCCTCGCCGATCGCGTCCCGCGACTCGCTCACCGGGGTAGCCAAGGGCAAGCCCAAGCTCTCCTTCACCGTCACCACCGGCGCGCTCGCGCCCTCGCTCGCCACAATCGCGGTCAACCTCCCGCGTGGCCTGACCTGCTCGAGCAGGCGTCGGGACCGGACTCACCACATCACGGTCACGGGCACTGACGGAAAGCCGGCCAAGTTCACCGCCGCGGCGCGCCACGGGACGCTCACCGTCACGCTGGTGACCGCCCAGACGAGCGCAAAGGTAACGATTGCCAGCCCGGAGCTCTCCGCCACTCAGCGCCTGGTGAACGAGGTCAAGTCCAACAAGCGAGTCAAGCGCCACAAGCGCGTCAAGCTCACCTTCAAGCTCAAACTGACAGACACCGCCGACGACGCCATTAGCCTCTCGATCAAGGCGACCGCCGCCTGACCGTCGCCATGACCGGCCCCGGTAAACACTGACATCGTGCCGCCAGCGTGAACTTCGCCCGCGACGTGGTCGAGGCGGCGCCGGCGGCGCGGCTCGCACTCGTCGAGCTGGCGCACGACGGCGGCCGGCGAGCGTGGTCCTTCGGCGAGGTGGCGCGAGGTAGCGCCAGCCTCGCAGGCATGCTTGCCGCCCGCGGCATCGGGCGCGGCGACGTGGTGCTGACCATGATCGGTAACCGGCCCGAGTGGGTCCTGACCATGCTGGCGTGCTTCCGCATCGGCGCGGTCGTGCTGCCATGCAACGAGCAGCTTCGCGCCAAGGACCTGCGCCTGCGCCTCGAGATCGCGGGTCCCAAGCTCGTCGTGGCCGACGAACGCAACCTCGCCGAGGTGCAGGCGGCGGGACCAGATTGCCCCATCGTCACCGTGCCGAATGAGGGGCTGCTCTCCGGACCGCCGGCGCCCGCCGTCGACCTCGCCCCCACCGACCCGTGTCTGATCACCTTCACGAGCGGTACCACCGGCGAGCCCAAGGGTGTGCTCCACGGCCAGCGCTACCTGCCCGGGCAGTGGTTGCAGGCCTCGCACTGGCTCGACGCCCGCCCTGAGGAGCTCGTGTGGTGCACGGCCGCGAGCGGGTGGTCGAAGTCCGCACGCAACGCCTTCATCGCCCCATGGCTCCAAGGCGCCGCTGCCCTGCTCCACGACGCGCGCTTCGACCCGGCCGAGCGGCTCGAGATCCTCGCCCGAGAGGGCGTGAACGTCCTCTGCATGGCACCGACTGAATACCGCGTCATCGCCAAGCGCGCCGAGCTCACGCCGCTTCCGCGGCTGCGCGCGCTCGTGGCCGCCGGCGAGGCGCTCAACCCCGAGGTGCTCCGGGTCTTCCAGGAAGGCCTCGGCCTCGACATCCGCGACGGCTACGGGCAGACCGAAACCGGACAGCTGACGGGCATGCCGCCCGGCGAGCCGGTCCGTCCGGGCTCGATGGGACGCCCGCTGCCGGGCGTGGCCCTCAGCGTCGAGGACGGCGAGCTCGTGCTCGTCGACCCGGCCACCGACCCCACCTTCTTCCTGCACAACCTGGCCGAGGAGCCCCCGCCGGCCGGAGCTCCCTGGCGCACCGGCGACCACGTCCAGGTGGACGAGGACGGCTTCCTGTACTTCGAGGGACGCGCCGACGACGTGATCATCTCGGCCGGGTACCGGATCGGCCCCTTCGAGGTCGAGTCGGCGCTCGTCTCCCACGCCGCCGTCGCCGAGGCCGCCGTCGTCGCGGCCCCGGACGAGGAGCGCGGCGCCGTGGTCCGGGCTGTCGTCGTCCTCCGCGACGGGTTCGCGCCCGGAGACGACCTCGCCGCCGAGCTGCAGGAGCACGTCCGCCACGAGACGGCGCCCTACAAATACCCGCGGATCGTCGACTTCGCCGACGAACTTCCGAAGACGTCGAGCGGCAAGGTGCGGCGAGCCGAGCTCCGGCGTCAGTAGCCGCTCGATTGCGGCAAGATCAGGCGAGCTGACCTGCGCCGCTCCCCGCTACGCTGACGGCATGCCCGAATTTCGCCCCGCCATCGGCATCTGCGCCAGCCTCACCCAGGCGAGCTGGGACGTTTGGCATCAACAGGCCGTATTGCTCCCCCTGAATTACCTGACGGCGATCGAGCGCGCCGGCGGGCTCCCGCTGATGATCCCGCCCGATCCGGGGCTCATCGAAGACCCCGATCAGGTGCTGGCGCGGCTTGACGCGCTCATCCTCGCCGGCGGCGTCGACATCGACCCCGCCACCTACGGCGCCGATCCCCACGAGGAGACCGAGCGGGACACCCCGCGCAAGCGCGACGACACCGAGGTCGCGCTCGTCCGGCGAGCGCTCGATGTCGACCTCCCCGTGCTCGGCATCTGCCGCGGGATGCAGGTCATCAACGTCGCCCTGGGCGGGACCCTGCTCCAGCACGTGCCCGACCGGGTAGGGCACTCGGATCACCGGCGTAACCCCGGCAGCTTCGTGGACTCAGAGCACGACGTGCGCCTGACGCCAGGATCGCTGGTCGCGCGCGCGGTCGGCGAGGAGATTCACCGCACCAAGTCTCATCACCATCAGGCGGTCCAGGAGATCGGCGAGGGACTGGAGGTCACCGGCTGGTCGGTGCTCGACGAGCTGCCCGAGGCGATCGAGGCCCCCGAGCAGCGCTTCGCGCTCGGCGTCCAGTGGCACCCGGAGGTCGAGGAGACGAGCCGGCTCATGGCGGCGCTGGTCGACGAGGCCCGCGCCTACCGGACCGCCCGTGTGCGCTAGCCGCCGCGGATACGGCCGCGGCCGACCGACAGGACTCTCGTTGATCCGACGGGCTCGCGCCGCCGGTTCGGCCCCTAGCGCACTACCCGCGGCTCATACTCCGACTCGCGGATAGCGTTCAGCACCTCGTCGGCGTGAGCATCGCCGCGCGTTTCGAGCACGGTCTGCACCGCGGTCTCGCGGACGTGGAGATCGAAGCCCTCGCGCACGTGCTGGACGTCGAGCAGGTTGGCACCGGCGTCTGCGATCAGCGAGAGTAGACGGGCGAGCGCTCCCGGGCGATCGGGGATCCGCGTCAGGAGCACGACGCGCCTTCCCGCCTGGGTCTCGTGGCGACGCGCCACCTGGGCCAGGAGCCCGGCGTCGACGTTGCCTCCCGAGAGGATCACCGCCGTCGTTCCCGACTCCGCGCCGGGCACCCGGCCGCTGAGCAGGGCGGCGACCCCGACGGCGCCCGCCCCTTCGACCACAAGCTTCGCACGCTCGAGCAGGAACACCATCGCCTCGGCCACCTGGTCCTCGGTGACCACGACGACGTCGTCGACCCAGCGGTCGAGCAGCGCCAGGGTCAGCTCGCCCGGGCGCTTGACGGCGATGCCGTCGGCGATGGTCACCCCGGACGGCACGACAACGGGCTGGCCCGCCGCCAGCGAGGCGGGGAACGACGCGCACGAGTCGACCTGGACGCCCACGACGCGGACGCCGGGCCGCTCGGACTTGCACGCGATGGCGACCCCGCTGGCCAGGCCGCCCCCTCCTACGGGAACGA
>JALYZL010000150.1 GCA_030948875.1 Actinomycetota bacterium | reverse complement strand
GCTCCAGGTCAGCTAGCCACCGCCGACCGGTGACGCCGAACAGGTCAGCGAACGGCGGCTTGGCCACCAGCCGGCGCTGCAGCGTCGCCTGGATCTCGTTCTTTGAACGCGTCCGCGCACGCATCAGCTGTTCGCGGCGCGCGAGCCGACGACGCAAGATCCGGCAGCGCTCATCGGGCATCCAGACCGTGTCAAGCTCGCCCCTCCACAACAAGCTCGCCAGTGCACGAGCGTCGAGCTTGTCGGTCTTGGCGCGGGCGCTTGAGATGCCGGTGTCATCCGGACTGACCACCACCACCCGCTGCACATGCGGCTCGAGAAGCCGCGCGACCTCCCAACAGGAACCCGTCACCTCCAACGCCACCCGGTCGGTGGGCAGCAGACTCTCCGCCAGCAATCCCAGGCCCTCGGGCGTGCTCGGCACCCGCCCCGCGGAGCGGACCTTCCCGTCCTCGCAGATCGCGACCACACAGAAATCGCGGTGCACATCCAGGCCGATCGCACGACCCACCCATCTGACCAACGCCATCTCTTCACCTCCACAGCATGGTGGTTGACAAGGTGGGAGAACCAGCGGAAAAACGACACAGACCGATACGAGCTCGAACGCTCAATCCAGGCAAGTCGCAGGGGCGGCCGAAAGAAAAGCACGGGCTCGAAGCCCATCGCCAAAAACGGCCTACCCGTCTGCGTTCTCCCAATGAAGGCCCCTGTCCCGGATCTCCGGACCGTAGGCCCGGACCCAGACGGACCCTCCGAAAAGCATTTTCATGCCGCGAAAAGGAGGGGCGTAGTCACGCGCGGGTCCTGACTTGCTTTCGGTCCCGCGAGCGCGTCGGACCGGCGCCATTATGGCCGCTTGTATCCGACGCAGTCGCGGTCGCGAGCTGCGACAGGTCGAGATCGCGACCGCTCGGCACCAGAAGTAACCTGCAGCCAGTTGGCGATGAGCAGCGTTGCTTGTCGCAAACGAGCAGCAGCGAGACGTGGTCAATCAGTGCTTCCCATACGTGCCAGAACCTGTACGACGTCCGCGTCTGAGGGATCGGACGGAAGCGGCCAGCCACGCACGGGCTGCCGCTCTCGAAGTTCTCGCGCGTTGAGCTGCACCGCCTGGTGATCGAGCGTGGGGTGACCGACGCCTCAGCGTCGACGATCTGGCGGTGGTTGCACGAGGACGCGATCAAGCGGTGGCAGACCCGCTCGTGGATCTTCCCGCGCGACCCCCGCTTCGCTGGGAAGGCCGGCCGGGTGCTCGACCTCGACGCCCGCACCTTCGAGGGCAAGCGGTTGCGGCCGGATGAGTACGTCATCTGCGCGGATGAGAAGAGTCAGCTGCAAGCGCTCGGCCGCCGGCACGCGACGGTCCCGCCGGGGCCGGGACGAGCGGGGCTGGTCGAGTTCGAATACCGCCGCGGCGGGACGCTCGCCTATATGGCCGCGTGGGATGTGCGCCACGCCAACCTGTTTGATCGTGTCGAGCAGAAGACCGGGATCGTCCCGTTCGGCCGCTTGGTTGACGAGGTCATGGCGACCGAGCCATATGCCTCGGCGCGCCGGGTGTTCTGGATCGTGGACAACGGCTCAAGCCACCGCGGTCGCGCGTCGGTCACCCGGATGCAGGACCAGTACCCGGCCGCCCAGTTGATCCATCTTCCCGTGCACGCTTCGTGGCTGAACCAGATCGAGCTCTACTTCTCGATCGTGCAACGCAAAGCGCTGACCCCGAACGACGTTCCCCAACCTCCAGGCGCTCACCAACCGGCTGATCGCGTTCGCCGAGCACTACCGCCCGCTCGCACGCCCGTTCGAGTGGACCTTCACTCGCCAGAACCTCAACCAGGTCCTCGCAAAGATCGCCGACCGCGAGCCGAACCTCCGACTCGCGGCCTAACGATCAAAACTTCCGGACAGCTCTACTAGCCCTCGTCGAGGACTAGGAGCGTCGCTGGATGCACTCCGTCGGCCTTCATTGCGTCGGCTGCCGCGTCGGTTTGCATGAACTTCTGAAAGGCAGCCATGTCTGGAATTTCCGCGATCAGTCCGACGCGGTTTGAACCGGCCGGATCGCGAAAGGTACGCATCGTGATCCCCAGCGGTCCGAAGACTTCTTCGCGCTTGGGTGAAGCCAG
>JALYZL010000148.1 GCA_030948875.1 Actinomycetota bacterium | reverse complement strand
AGCGTGGCGCGCGAGCGTGGCGCGCGAGCGGCGCAACCCGCGGTCGCCTGCGCTTGAGAAGCGACCCGAGGACGGTCGATACCAGTCGGCGTAAGCGGCGCCGAGCTCCACCTCGTCGGGCGGCGGGTAGGTGGTCGCCGCGCCGCAGCAGGAGCACGTCGCGAGCCGCGCGCCGGTCGGGCACGCCGGAGCCCCGCACCACGCGCACCGCGGTGACGAATCGCCCTGCTCGCCACGCGAGGTCGTCTGAGCGGCGGCCTCGGTCATCGCACCAGCTTGCGTGAGCGCCAGATCCCGCGGCGGTGGAGGATGAGGCGGGCCGCAGTCCACAGGGTCTTGAATCCGTACACGGTGGCCGCCCCGAAGGTGATCGACGAAGAGTCGTCGAAGTAGCGCGACCGCGCCGGCACCTCGGCGATGCGGAAGCCGAAGTGGACGGCCTGCACGAGGAGCTCTGAGTCGAAGGGAAAGCCGAGCGCATTGCGCAGGAAGGGCACCCCGAGGAGCAGGTCGCGCGAGTAGGCGCGATAGCCGGTGTGGAGCTCGGTCATGTTCGTGCCGATCAGCCGGTTCTGGATCGCCGTGAGGATGCGGTTGCACACGTACTTGTAGCGGGGCATTCCGCCCGCGAGCGCGGCACCGGGCTCTGCGAGGCGAGACCCGAGCACGAGGTCGGCCTCGCCGAGGAGGATGGGGGTGACCATGCGCGGGATGAGCTGCGGCTCGTACTGGCCGTCGGGGTGGAGCATGACGACGACGTCGGCGTCGCGGCGCAGAGCCTCGAGATAGCACGTCTTCTGGTTTCCGCCGTACCCGACGTTGTGCGGGTGCCAGATCAGGTGGACGGGAAGCGTGCGGGCGAGTGCCACCGTCTCGTCGGTCGAGTTGTCGTCGACGAGGATGATCTCGTCGACCCAGTCCATGGGGATCGCTTGGACAGTGCGCGCCAGGGTGCGGGCGGCGTTGTAGGCGGGCATGACCACCACCACCTTGCCCGGGGGACGAGCCGCTGCCTCGGGCATTTGGCTCCCCGCCTCTCCAGACACGGTGTTCAGGCTAATCATCTTGCTCGAGTGGGGCTCGGGGCAGAGCGTCGGGGCCCCGAAGGAGCGAAACTGCGCACCACTTGCGCTCCGGACTCCAACACGCGCTGACGCGGGCCGCCGGCGGGAAGGTTAGCCGCCGCGAGCGCCGTCTGCTGCTGGCGGCGATCGTCCTCGGCGTGGCCGCGCGGGTCGCCTACGTGCTCGCCACCCGCCACTACGCGCTGGCCGGAGACGAGGTCGAGTACGACTCCGAGGGCTGGCTGATCGCCCACGGCCACCTGTTCTACACGCGTCTGCCCTACGGGATCCTCACCGCCGCAGCGTGGAAGCCGCCCGGCTATCCGCTGTGGGTGGGCATCTGGTACGCCATCGTCGGCCATCATCCGCTCGTCATCCGCTGCGCGCAGATCCCCTTCGGCGCGGTGACCATCTTCCTCAGCTGGGTGCTGGCGCGGCGGCTCTTCGGCCCGCGCGTGGCCGTCGCCGCCGCCTTCGTGGTCGCGCTCTACCCGCTCGCCTTCCAATACGAGGAGCTTCTGTACTCGGAGTCGCTGGCCACGCCGTTGACCATCGCCGCGCTCATCGCGATCTTCACGGGGACGCCGACACGGCGCCGCGCGGTCCTGTGCGGATTGCTCCTCGGCATGTCGCTGCTCGTCCGCGCCAGCGACGTGTTGCTGCTGGCCGGCGTGCTCGTGGCCTGGGGCGTCGCGGCGGGATGGCGGCGGGGGATCGCCCTCACCGCGCTCGCCACGCTGGTGGCGGCCCTCGTCGTCGTGCCCTGGACGGTGCGTAACGAGATCGTGCTCCACGGCTTCGTTCCCATCGCCATCGACGACGCCGCGCTCTACGGCACCTTCAACGCGCAGTCCGCCCACGACCCGGTGTACCCGTACGCCTGGCGCACCGACCCGCCGAGCGTGGCCGGGCTCTTTAGCCCTCGGCATCCGCTCAGCGAGCTCGAGCTCCACTCGAAGCTCCTTAACGTCGGGCTCTCCTACATCGGCGCGCATCCCACCTCGGTGCTCGGGGCGTTCTTCTGGAACGGCCTCTCGCGCCTGTGGGACATCCGGCACCGCTCTCGGTCCCTGGCCGAGGTGCCCTTCGAGGGCCGGAGCCGGCTCCTCACCAATATCGGCCTCGATCTGTACGACGTGCTCCTGCCCCTCGCGCTGATCGGGCTGTGGCGGGCGCGTCGGCGCCGGGCCCTCGTCTGCGGCGTGCTCGCCATCGCGCTCGCGGCGGCGATCGTCTTCACCTCCGATTCGGGGACGCGATACCGCGCCATCCTCGAGCCGCTGATCGCGGTGCTGGCCTGCGCCGGAGCCCTCGGAGCCCGGGCGCCGTCGAGCCCGCCGCCCGAGCCGCACGACGTTCGCGCCGAGCCCGAAGTATTAGCCTGAGCGCGTGGGTACCATGCTGCCCGTGACGACGACCCAGGTGTTCCAATTCGACCGCGACCAGCTGCTGGCGCTGGCCGAAGCCCATCGCTCCGAGTATGCCGCCGCGCAGCCGTTCGGCCACGTCGTGCTCGACGGGTTCTGCCCCGAATGGATCCTCGACGAGGTCCTCGGCGAGTTTCCCTCGCCCGAGGGGGAGGGATGGCAGCGCTTCGAGAGCGACAACGAACGCAAGCTCGCCACCGTCGGCGACGCAGGGATGGGGCCCGCCACGCGCCAGCTCCTGGCCGAGTTCAACTCGGCGACGTTCATCGACTTTCTCGGCGAGCTCACGGGCATCGCCGGCCTGGTGCCCGATCCGCACTTGGAGGGCGGCGGCCTTCACCAGATCGTCACCGGCGGACACCTGGGCGTCCACCTCGACTTCAACCGTCATCCGGTCACCGGCCTCGACCGCCGGCTGAACGTGCTCCTGTACCTCAACCGCGACTGGGACGAGGAGTGGGGGGGAGCGCTCGAGCTCTGGAGAGACATGCAGCGCTCCGAGCAGCGGATCGCCCCGCACTTCAATCGCCTCGTCGTGTTCAGCACCACCGAGCGCTCGTTCCACGGGCATCCCCATCCGCTCGCCTGTCCCGAAGATCGCACCAGGCGCTCGATGGCGCTCTATTACTACAGCAACGGCAGGCCCGAGGAGAACGGCGCCGCCGCGGCGACACACAACACGGTGTGGGGCCAGCCGGGGCAGAACCTCGATGCCAAGACGCCGACCGAGCGCCTCAAGGAGATCGCCAAGCGCGTGACGCCGCCGATCCTCGTCGACGCCGCCCGCGAGGCCCGCTGCCGCCGCGCCGCCCGGTCGTGACTGGCGCCATGCTCCGCCGGCGCTTAGGGGCGATCCCCGGGGGTCAAGCACCCCGCTTACCGAGGCCCGCCACCACCGACGTCACCGCCACCTTCCCCTGGTGCCTGGAGCAGGGGGTGCAGACGCGCCCGGAGTACCTGTGGGGAACGCTCCTGGCGGTGCGGATCGCCCGTGCCCTGCGCCTGCCGCGGGTTGCCGTGATCGAGTTCGGGGTCGCCGGCGGCAACGGGCTGCTCGCGCTCGAGCAGGCCGCGAACGCCGCCGCTGAGCTGTCTGGCGTCGCGGTCGACGTCTACGGCTTCGACGCGGGCTCGGGGATGCCCGAATCGCTGGATCATCGCGACGCGCCGTGGCTCATCGAACCGGGGTGGTTCGCGATGGACGAGCAGGCCCTGCGCGCCCGCCTGACCCGCGCGCAGCTCGTGCTCGGACCGGTGGCCGAGACGGTGGCGGAGTTCGCCGCCGGCGACCACGCGCCGATCGGGTTCATCGCCTTCGATCTCGACTACTACTCGGCGACCATGGAGGCGTTCGGACTCCTCGAGGGCGCCCCCGATCGGCTTCTGCCCCGGGTGACCGCCTACTTCGACGACGTGTTCGGCTACGGCTGGACCGATTTCACCGGGGAGCGCGCGGCGATCTCGGACTTCAACGCCGCCCACGAGCGGCGCAAGATCGCCAAGATCAACGGCATGCGCTACAGCCTGCCGCCCTCGCAGCACCCGCTCGCCTGGCACGAGCAGATGTACCTGATTCACCTCTTCGATCACCCGGAGTACTCCACCTCAGAGGGTCCGCTCGCCGAGGGGTGGCTCGCCGCGCACAGGCTCGCGCCGGAGGCGTAGGCCATCCGCGCCGAAGACCTGACCGTCGCGATTCCCACCCGCGACCGGTGGGAGATCTTGCAGCGCACGCTGGCAGCGCTCCAGGCGCAGACCGTCCAGGGCTTCGAGACGATCGTCGTGTGCGACGGCGCCGACCAGCACGTCCCGGCCGCCATAAGCAGGCTCCCCGGCGTGCGCATTCTCGTTCAGGAGCAAGCCGGGCCCGGCGCCGCGCGCAATCTTGCCGTCCGCGAGAGCGCGCGCTCACTCGTGCTCTTCCTCGGCGACGACATGATCCCCGCGCCCGAGCTGGTGGAGCGCCACCTCGCCCGGCACGAGCGCGACCCCGCTCCCGAGGCGGCGATCCTCGGTCACGTCCGCTGGCACCCCGAGCTCGAAGGGAGCCGCCTCGCGCGCTGGCTCGAGTGGTCGGGAGCCCAGTTCGACTACCGGGCGCTCGCCGGGGAAGGGGGGGAGGAGGCCGGCTTCGGCCGCTTCTACTCCTGCAACCTGTCGATCAAGCGCACCTTGTTCCTCGATGCCGGCGGCTTCGACCCGGAGTTCGTGTTCGATTACGAGGACCTCGATCTCGGCTGGCGCCTTGACCAGCTGGGGATGCGCCTGCTCTACGAGCCGGGCGCCGTCGCGCTCCACCTGCACCGGCACGACTGGCCGAGCCTCGAGCGCCGCTACCGGAGCCGGGCGACGGGCGAGCGCCTGATGCGCTCCAAGCACGACTGGTTCTCGCCCTGGTTTCATCAGCGCCTCTCGGCCCACGCTTCCGCGCCGCCGGTCTCGCCCGTGTGGCCGTACCTCGTCGACCTCGTCCCCGAGCGCGCGGGGTCACTCCGGAGGCGGGTCGAGGCGAAGGCCAACCGCTGGTATCAGCAGCGACTCGCGGCGCCGTTCATGGCGGCGTGGGAGGGCGAGCGCGACCTCGACGAGCTCCGCAAGTACCTCGGCGACGCCTACGACCAGGCCAAGCTCGTGCATCACCGGCGGATGATCGACCAGGAGGCCGCCGCCGCGGGCGACGAGGAGGCCTTCTACCGCACAAGCGAGCTCTACCTCTACGACCTCACAGCGTTCGCCATGTCGGGGAGCAAAGATCCCTACCGCCGCACGCTGTCCTTGCTCCTGGCCCCGGGCGCGAGCGTGCTCGACTACGGCTGCGGCATCGGCTCTGACGGCCTGCGTCTACTCGAGGCCGGGTATCGGGTCTCGTTCGCCGACTACGAGAACCCCAGCACCCGCTACCTGCTCTGGCGCCTGGCGCAGCGGAAGCTGAGCGCCGAGTTCTACGACCTCGATGCCGGCGTCCCGGGCGGCTTCGACGCCGCCTATGCCTTCGACGTGATCGAGCACCTCGAGGACCCCTTCGCCTTCCTGGCCGAGCTCGAGCGGCGCGCGGGGATCGTCGTCGTCAACCTGCTCGAGCCGATCGCCGAGGACACGTCGCTGCACAAGCCCCTGCCCATCAGGAAGATCCTCGCGCATGCGACCGGGCTCGGACTGCTCCGCTACCGACGCTATTACGGCCGCTCCCACCTGCTCGCCTACCGCAGCGCGCGGGTGCCCGGCCGTGGTCCACGCATGCGCTCGCTCGCCGAGCGGGCGCGGGGCTCGGTCGCCGGGGTGTCGCGATACCCTCCGGGACCCTGAGCACGAGCACCGACCCCAGCCTCATGGCAGTGCCGGCAGGGCGAGCTACGGCGGGCTCGACCCGACGGATCGGCTTCGCCCAAGGGGTGCTCATCATCGGCCTGGTGGCCCTCGCGCTCCGCGTCGTGGTCGTGCTCGCGACGCCGCACTTCGCCACCATCGACGACTCCCATAGCTACGACCGGATGGCGGTCTCGCTGGCCGAGCACGGCACGCTTCCGTCGTCGCAGATCCCGCTCGCCGGCGGCCCCACCGCCTACCCGCCACCGGGTTACCCAGTCGCGCTCGCCATCGCCTACCGGATCGTCGGGGTCGGCTCCGAGCACACGCGCTGGGAGGCCGGGCGGATCGAGGAGGCCGTGCTCGGCGCCATCGTCGTGGTGCTCATCGCGCTGATCGCGTCACGACTGTTCGGCCGCGCCGCGGGATTGCTCTCGGGCGAGATCGCCGCCGTCTACCCGCCGCTCCTGCTCGTGGGTTCCTCGCTGATGTCCGAATCGCTGTTCATCCCACTCGTGCTTGGGGCGGTGCTCACCGCGCTCGTGGCTCGAGACTCCGAGCACCGCCTGCGATGGGCGATCTCCTCTGGGGTCCTCATCGGGCTCGCCGCGCTCACCCGGAGCAACGGGATCGTCCTCGTCCTGCCCGTGATCCTCCTCGTGTGGACCGAGCGCCCGCGGTGGTCGCGGCGAGCGGTGCGCACCCCCCTGGTCGTCGTCGCGGCGACGATCCTGACGATCATGCCCTGGACCATCCGCAACACCGTTGAGTTCCATGAGCTCGTCCCCATCAGCACCGAGACCGGGTATGCGTTCGCAGGGACCTACAACGCGGTCGCCCAGTACGACACCCAGTACCCGGCGCTGTGGACGCCGCCCGGGACCCAGATCTACTCGTTCCTCAAAGCGCACCCGCGGGCCAACGAGGCGCAAATCTCCGATGACCTGGTGACCTTTTCGCGCCGCTATATCGCGGCACATCCCTCGTATCCGTTCGTGGTTGCGTACTGGAGCACCGTGCGCCTGTTCAACCTGGCCGGCCCGGGCTACGAGCGCTTTTCCGCCCCGTTCGCGGGATATCCGCCCACGCTCGCCTACTGGAGCGTGTTCGCCTTCTGGCTCCTGGCCGTGGTGGCTCTGATCGGGCTCGCGATCGGGGGCTGGCGACGAGCGCCGTGGGCCCTGTGGGCGTGTCCCGTGCTCATCCTCCTTTCGACCCTTCCCTTCGCCGGACTGACCCGCTACCGCGCCCCCGCCGACCCCTTCTTCGTCATGCTCGCGGCGCTCGCCCTCCTCGTCCTGTGGCGACGGACACTGGGGCGGCGGCTACCATCCCCGGCCGCATGAGCCATCGTGTGGGCGTCCTTGGAGGTGGACTCGCCGGCCTCGCCTGCGCGTACGAGCTCGCCCGGGCGGGCGCTGAGGTAACCGTGGTCGAACGCGAGCCTCAGGTGGGCGGCATGGCGACCTCGTTCATCGAGGAGGGCGAAGGCGAGTACTGGTCCTATGACTTGGGTCCCCACCGCTTCCACAGCAACGACGACCAGCTCATTGAGCACATCAAGGAGATCCTCGCGGGGAACCATCGACAGGCCCACCGGCTCTCGAGGATCGTCCTCTTCAACCGCTTCTTCGACTACCCGCTCCAGGCGGGCAACGTCCTGCGCAACCTGCCTCGGCGCGTCCTCGTGCAGTCGTTCCTCGACTACTTCTGGGTCCGCTTCACCGAGCGGACGGGTCTCAGCCACCACAGCGACGACAACTTCCAAGGCTGGGTGACCAAGCGCTTCGGGCGCACCCTCTACGACCTGTTCTTCGGGCGCTACACGGGCAAGGCGTGGAAGATGGCGCCCGACCAGATCTCCGGTGACTGGGCGAGCCAGCGGATCTCGCTCCTGAGCCTCGGCGACACGGTCAAGAAGACGCTGCTGCGCCCCACGCTCGCGCCGCGCAGCCTAGTCACCGAGTTCATCTACCCGGCCTGCGGCGGGATCGGCGAGATCGCGCGGGGTTACGCCAGAGAGCTCGAGGCGATGGGCGCAATGATCATCACCGGAGCTCCCGTGACCCGGGTGCGCCTCGACGGCCGGCGGGTCACCGCGGTGGAGTACGGCGGCAGCGACCCGGGGACGATCGAGGCGGACGAGTTCGTCTCGACCATCCCCATCACCGTGCTCGCCCGCTCGGTGCGCCCCGCGGCGCCCGATCCCGTGCGCGCGGCGATCGCCAACCTCCGCTACGTGTCGATCATCTTCGTCTACCTCAAGCTCGCCAAGGCACACGTCTCGCCCGACAGCTGGATGTACCTGCCCGAGCATCATCTGACGATCCACCGGATCTCCGAGCCCAAGAACTTCAGCCCGGCCTGTGCCCCGCCCGACAAGACGATGGTGTGCGCCGAGATCACCTGCCGGATCGGCGACGAGCACTGGCGCGCGGGCGACGAGGGGCTGATCGCCATCGCGATCTCAGACCTCGAGCAGATCGGGTTGATCACGAGCGACGAGGTACTCGACGGCTTCGTGAAGAAGATCCCACACGCCTACCCGGTCTACGACCTCGAGTACAAGGAGCATCTGGCGCCGATCATGGAGTTTGTCCACACCCTCGAGAACATCAAGACCGGCGGGCGCCAGGGGCTCTTCCGCTACAACAACATGGACCAGTCGATCGAGATGGGCCGCCGCATGGCGGCGACGATCGTGCAGGAGCGGGACGCCGGCCACGAGGACGTGGCGACCCAGAGCGAGTACTTCGGTTGATGGCGGTCTCGGCGGCGCAAGTGCAGGAGACGGTCGACCGCTGCCCGATGTGCGGGTACGAGCAGTTCCGGACGGCGTTCGAGGAGCCCCCGTACAGCGTCCGCCGCTGCGAGCGGTGCGGCGTGGGGTGGGTGAGCCCGCGCCTGCGCGAGGACGGCCTGGCGGCCATCTACCAGGACGACTCGTACTGGCGCTCGCCGTCGCCGAGGATCCAGGGCTACGCCGACTACCGAGCCGACGAGCGTCTGTACCTCGACACCTTCAGGCGCCGGCTCTCGTTCGCCCTGCGCGATGGGCCCCAGTCGGGCCGGGCGCTCGACGTCGGCTTAGCGGCGGGCTTCTGCATGGTGGTGCTCCGCGAGCGCGGCTTCGAGACCCACGGCGTCGAGGTCTCGGAGACCATCGGCAGGCACGCGCGCGACCACTTCGGGTTCGACACCGTCCACTTCGGCACGCTCGAGAGCTCGCCGTATCCCGATCACCACTTCGACCTGATCACTATGTGGGATGTGGTCGAGCATGTCGTCGATCCCGGGGCATTGCTGAGGAAGGCCGCGCAGCTCCTCGCACCGGGTGGTCTGCTGGTGATGGAGACACAGGACATCGATAGCCGCTTCGCCCGCACCCTCGGGCCGCGCTGGCATCACTACAAGCACGCGGAGCACATCTACCACTTCACTCCGCCCTCGGTCACCACTCTGCTCCACGACTCGGGCTTCGAGACCCTGAAGCTGACCCACCGCTACGGCGGCAAGTACGTCTCGATGGGCTTCATCGCCGAGCGCGCCGCCCGCCTGCATCCCGCGGTCAGCTTCGCCCTACGCCCACTCACCGCCTTCCCCTCGGCGTGCCTGTACCTCAATTTCATGGACGAGATGATCGTGCTCGCCCGCCCGCGTTGACCCGGTGGAGGAGACGGCCAACCGGCAGTTCGTCGAGCTGGAGCGGACGCACTTCTGGTTCGTCGGCCGGCGCCGGATCTTCTTCCATCTCCTCGACCGCGAGCTCGCCGGCCACACCGGCCTCACCGTCCTCGATGTGGGCTGCGGCGCCGGGGGGATGCTCGAGCCGCTCTCGCGCTACGGTGACGTTACGGGCGTGGACACCTCGGCGGAGCTCGTCGAGCTCTGCCACCAGCGCGGCTTCGGCAACGTCGAGGTCGGATCCGCTTACGAGCTCCCCGCGGATTCGGGCTCGGTCGACCTGATCACCCTGTTCGACACGATCGAGCACGTCCGCGACGATGTGCGGGTGCTGTGCGAGTGCCGGCGCGCGCTGGCCCCCGGCGGGCTCGTCTTCATCTCCACCCCGGCGTACCAGTTCCTGTACGCCAACAACGACCGCGTCGCCCACCACGAGCGTCGCTACACCGCCCTCCGCCTCCGGCGAAAGCTCGGGGCGGCTGGCCTCGAGCCCGTGCAGGTGACGTACTTCAACACCCTGCTCTTCCCCGCCATCCTCCCAGCCGTCCTGGCCAAGAAGGTGCGCGAGCGCTTCTCCGATCCGGGGGACGAGACCAACCTCTCGCATTCGCTGCCCCCGCTCGTGAACCGCGCCCTGGCGGCGACCATGGGGGGCGAGCGCCACCTGCTCGCGCGCTTCAGCATGCCCTTCGGGCACTCGATCATCGCCATGGCGCGCGGGCCGGGCGCATCGCTCAACGGCAACCAGCCCGGGTAGGCGATGCTCGACGGCAGCCGGTCGCGGATCCTCGAGCAGCTCGACGACGGGGATCTGGTGCTCGATGTCGGCGGTGGCGCCAGCCCGTTCCCACGCGCGGACTGGGTGATCGATCTCCTCGCCTACGACGAGCGGGGCCTGTACGGGCCCGCTCCCGACCCGGCGGCCGAGCGCTTCACGCCCGACACCTGGGTGCAGCGCGACATGTGCGCCCGTCTGCCGTGGCCCTTCGCCGACCGCCAGTTCGACTTCTCGGTGTGCTCGCACACCCTCGAGGACGTCCGCGATCCCCTGTTCGTGTGCAGCGAGCTGATCCGCGTCTCGCGGGCCGGCTACCTCGAGGTGCCCTCGCGCCTGGAGGAGCAGAGCTACGGCTTTCAGGGGCCATGGGCGGGGTGGGGCCATCACCACTGGCTGATCGAGCTCGCGGGCGACGAGCTCACCTTCGTGTTCAAGCACCACGTCATGCACGGGCGGGCGAGCGACCACTTCCCGGCCGGCTTCAGGGACTCGCTGAGCGCCGAGGAGCGCGTGCTACGGCTGTTCTGGAGCGACAGCTTCCGCTACCGCGAGCGTGTGTTCCTCGACGCGCCCTCGCTCGACGCCTACCTGGCCGACTTCGTCGCCGAGCACGGTCCCCGCCGGCGTCGGCGGGTGGGCCTGGCCCGGCTGCGGCCGCCGCGATGAGTGCTCCGCGGGTCAGCGTCATCGTCCCCGCGCGCGACGCCGAGGCGACGCTGCCGCGGGCGCTGGCGGGGCTCGCCGAGCAGGAGCCCGGTGACGGTCTTGTCGAAGTGATCGTGGTTGACAACGGCTCGCGCGATGAGACCGCGGCGCTGGCCTCAGGTTCGGCCGTGGTCACCCGCGTGATCCGGCGCGCGCGCGGCGAGGGACCCGGGGCGGCGCGCAACGC
>JALYZL010000142.1 GCA_030948875.1 Actinomycetota bacterium | reverse complement strand
ACCGCGGGCGCCGCCGGGCCGCCGACGAGGAGCGATTCGAGCCGCCGATCGGAGAGCTCGAGCCGCCCGGCCACGCGCCGGACGAGCTGGTCGCGCAGCGAGGTCGGCGGGACCTCCGCGAACACGGGCCGCAGTTCGTTGAACGCACGGTCGCGGCCCTCGCCGGTGCTCGTGTCGGCGCGGTCGAGAATCCGCTGGACCTGAAAGACGACGAAAGGGACGGATTGCTCGACTCGGGCACGCACGGCGTCCACGCCCTCCTTCTGCACAAGGTCGGCGGGATCGTCGCCCTCGGGGAGCGCCACCACGCGGAGCTCGAGGTTGCGGCCGGAGGCGAGCCGGGCCGCGCGGAGCATTGCCTCCTGGCCCGCCGCGTCGGAGTCGAGGCAAAGCTCGAGTACGCGCGCGATGCTCTCCAGCGCGCGCAACTGCTCCTCGGTGAGCGCCGTGCCCATGATCCCGACGGCGTTGTGGAGACCGGCCTGGTGGAGGGCGAGGACGTCGGTGTATCCCTCGACGAGGAGTGCGCGCCCCGCCCTCGCCGCCGGGCCCCGGGCCAGGTCGATGCCGAAGAGCTGGTTGCCCTTGTGGTACAGCTCGTTCTCGGACGTGTTCAGGTACTTGGGTCGCTGGTTCTCCCGCATGGCGCGCGCGCCGAACCCGAGCACCCGTCCTCGGGCATCGGCGAGGGGGAAGATGATCCGCTCGCGAAAGCGGTCGAAGACCGATCCCGGTCGCGACTGGGAGCGCTGCGCGAGCCCGACGGCGAGCAATTCCTCATCGGTGAAGCCGGCGCGCCGGGAGGCGAGGAGGATCCGGTCCCAAGCGCTCGGCGCGTAGCCCACCCTGAACTCCCGAAGGGTGGCCTCGGCGAGCCCCCGCCCGAGCAGATAGGACCGAGCGCCCGCCGCCTCGTTCGCCTCCCACAGGTAGCGGGCGTAGTAGGCGGTCGCGCGCCCGAGCAGCTCGTAGAGCCGCTCTCGCCGGTGGCGGCGCGCCGCGGCGGCGGGATCCTCGTCCTCGGTCTCAAGCTTGACTCCGAAGCGGTCGGCGAGGGTCTCGATCGCGCCGACGAAGTCCACGCCCTCGGTCTCCATCACAAAGGTGAACGCATCTCCCGAGGCCTGGCAGCCGAAGCAGTAATAGCGCTTCTCGTCGGGCACCACTTGAAAGGACGGCGTGCGCTCGTCGTGGAACGGGCACAGCCCGACGTACCTGTTGGCGCCGGCGCGCCGCAGCTCGCCGCTCGGCGAAACCAGCGTAAGCATGTCGACCGCGTCGCGCACGCGGTCGCGAGAGTCCGCCGTGTACCGCGTCACGGGGCGAAGGCGACCGGCACGCTCAACGCCTCGTACATCCTGATGCAGTACCGGTCGGTCATGCCGGCGATGTAGTCGGTCACGCGCCGGGCGGTGTCGCCCTCGGCATCCGGCATCGCCTCCGGATGCTCGCAGTAGTGGTCGAACAGGGTGCGGATGACCCCCTCGATCTTCGCGTGCTCAGGCCGAGCCTCGGGGCCGAGGTAGACGTGCTCGAACATGAAGGTCCGCAGCTGGTACATCGCTGACCGCGCGCGCTCGCCCTGGACGATGTCGCCGGCGACCTCGGAGTGCTCGACGAGGTCATGGATGAGCGCGTCGATCCGGTGGGGACCGGTGTCGCCGAGCTCGCCAATGGCATCGGCGGGGAGGTCGGACTCCGCGATCACCCCGGCGCGGAGCGCGTCGTCGATGTCGTGGTTGATGTACGCGACGCGATCCAGAAGCCGGACGATCTTGCCCTCGAGCGTCGCCGGCTGTGGGGCGCGGCCCGAGTGGTTGACGATGCCGTCCCTGACCGGCTCGCACAGGTTGAGGCCGTGACCGGCGCGCTCAAGGCGATCAACGACGCGGAGTGAGTGCTCATGGTGGCGGAACCCCAGTCCGAAGCGCTCGGCCAGGCAACGGTCGAGCACGTCCTCACCGAGGTGTCCGAAGGGCGGATGCCCGAGATCGTGCCCGAGCCCGATCGCCTCTACGAGATCCTCGTTGAGGCGCAGCGCCCGGGCCACGGTGCGAGAGACCCCAGCGACCTCGAGCGTATGCGTCAGCCGCGTGCGGTAGTGATCGCCCTCTGGAGCGACGAACACCTGCGTCTTGTGCTTCAGACGGCGGAACGCCTTGCTGTGCACGATCCGGTCGCGATCGCGCTGAAACGGCGTCCGTAGCCCACAGTCCACCTCCTCCCGCGCTCGCCGAGCCGGATACGACCGCGTCGCCAACGGCGAGAGCGTCGCCGCCTCCAGAGCCCGCATCCGCTCCCCAAACGCCCGGGCCACCGGCCCTTCATTGGAATCGGCGCCAGCCGATTTCACATGGACCCGGAGAACCGCCCCATCAACGTTCGTAGTACTCATAACACCGATTCTGGCACCGTCAGAAGACGCAGCGGCACGGGCTGTGGCGAAGTTGCGACAAATAGCGCCCGCTTGGAGGCAGATCTAAGTCAGCGCATGAG
>JALYZL010000130.1 GCA_030948875.1 Actinomycetota bacterium | reverse complement strand
AGCGAGGGCGTCGGCCAGGTGTTCGATCTCGGGCCAGTCGTGCTCGGCGCGGGTCACCGCCTCGAGGAGGCGTTCGGCGAGATCCACGGCATCGATGATGGTCTGGTCGTCTGTCATTGCGGGTTGTGGGCGGAGTTACGGGCGAACAAGCGTTCGACCTGGTCGACGGTACGCCGGGGAGCGGCCAGAAGACCGGCTCTGACGCGCGAAGGGGCTCGAGCTGTGGCAAAGAATTCACACCTGAGCGATGCTGGGCCCCGGCCAGGCGTCGCGGGAGGCGCCCGGTCTGGCGGCCTCGGCTCGACTGGCGCGATGCTTCGATCGGACGCCTACGTCGGGATTGCGGTAAGCCCACAGGGTGGGCTCGAGGCCTATCCCGCCACGCATTAAGGGATTTGGACTGCCGGCAACGACCAGCTACTACAGGACATCCCTGCTGCCGGCGCGCTCCGATGGGTTGACGGTGAGGATGAGCGCTGGCGCGGGAAAGTAGAACAGTTGCGCCCCGCCGTGTCACGTTGGAAGGGCAACCGTGCTGCATTTGCGAGCTGAGCGAAGCCGATGTTCGCGCGATGTTCACAGACGAGCCGCCCGTTCTGGCTCAGCTGCGCGAGGGTGCGATTATCCGGGCTGGACCGCGCCTCAGCAGTACGCCCGCAGCCTCACGTGACACCGGCGCCGAAAGCACGAACCCAAAGCTGCTCGTCGCAGCAAGGGCGGAATCGGCTTCAGATCAGAGCTGCATCTGGATTGCATCATGTCGACAAGCCCGTATCGGACGAATCTAGTGCAGGGGAAGACGCTGGCGCGACCTGTCCGTCGAGAACCTCTGTTGCGCGTCGCTTGCGACCTCGCGCCGGCGCGCCCCCTGAAGCAGCTGCGCTCAACGCTCCGCACCATGATCGCCGGACTCCTGTGCCGACGCGCCTGCACCTCCAGCCAGCTTCCGCAGCTCTCGGGCAAGTCCCTTACGCGCGCCCTTGCCTAGGGCGACGATCGGTCCGTCGCCGTCGCCAAGCCCCGTGGCGTCCAGCACCGCCGCCCGCTCGCACTCACTCAGCTGCTCGATCGCCGCCAGCAGCTCGGCCAGCGTCATCCGATCCGATGCGGTGTCCGGTCCCACCATCCGGTGCTGAATGGCGGCAGCGGCGGCCGTGACCGCGACGCTGCGCTTGGGTGCGTTGCGCAGCGCGTAACCGAGGCCGATCCGGAACGCTTCTGTCAGCACCGCGGCCACCGGTCCTTTGCCCACCTCCTTGGGGATCCGGCGCGGCCCGCTCTGGGCCGTGTGGGCTCTGACGCCCGGTGTCATATAGGGGCGTGTCGGCTCCAATCCAGCCTCGGTCAGGAACCGGCTTGCGGCCGTCTCGGTGGCGTGGAGAACAAGCCTCTCCCGAGCGCGCGTGAAGGCGACGTAAGCAAGCCGGCGCTCGGCCTCGAGCCCTTCCCCCGCGGCACGTTCCTGCTCGCTCACGTCGAGAGCGCGCCGGTGCGGGAGCTGGTGCTCCTCGCACCCGAACACGTGGACCTCCGGCCACTCGCGGCCCTTGGCGCGGTGGATCGTAGTCAGCTCGATCCCATTTACGTCATCGCGAATCGCGCGCAGGGCGTCGCTGCGGGCCTGGACCAGGTCCGCGTACTCGGCGACCGTCTTGCCCGCGGCTTCCCGCTGCGCCTGCTCGAGCACCTCGAGGTCGATCTTCTCGATCTCGCCGAAGGCTTGCTCATAGTCGCGGAAGTACTGGTCGAGCCCGCCGGGACCGCGGAGATAGGTGATGAACAGGCGAGCATCGTCGATCGTCGTCAGCCCGTCGAGGATCTGCCCCGCGTCCTCGAGCCGGGCGCGCTGACGGCCGTCGGCGGGCACGCCGGCGAGGCTCGCGGTGAAGGTGAGGCCGGCCCTGAGGGACATCGCCACCCGCTCCTCGGCTCCGAACGGCAGGCCCCGGCTCGGCGCTCGGAACACGCGCGCGATATCGTCGGGGAGTGCGCCAGCGGGGGCCGCGCACAGCCGCAGGTATGCCTCGAGCGCGCCGCGGGCGCCGTGCGGCTCGAACACGGGCTCGGGGGCGCTGATCTTGACGTCGAGTCCCGCGCAGGCGAGGGCCACGGTCCGCAGGAGGTTCGTCGTCCGGGCGAGGACGACGACCTCGCCGCGGCGGCGGCTCGCGAGCACGCCCGCGATCTCGTCCGCGGCCTGTGGCTGACCGGCGTGCTCGTGGAGCTGCAGCGCCTGCTCGCCGGCAGGCGCGCGGTCCGGGGCAGCATGGATCGGCTTGGGAAAGCGAACGTCGTTGTGTTCGATCAGCCGGCGCGAGGCATCGACGATCTCCTCGGGGCAGCGGTAGTTATGGGCGAGGGACACACGCTGCAGCCCTGGATAGGCGAGATCGAGGTCGATGATCCGCCGCACGCTGGCGCGCCGCCAGCCGTACAGCGTCTGATCCTCGTCGCCGACACAGAAGAAGCCATCCTGCGGCGCGGCGAGTGTCCGAACCAGCAGCTCCTGGGCGGGCTCGATGTCCTGGTACTCGTCGACCAGCACCTGACAGAAGCGGCTCTGCCAGCGGCGCCTGAGCTCGGCGTCCTCGCGCAGGGCCCTGACCGCGACGAGCACCAGGTCGTCGAAGTCGTGGACCTCCTGCTCGGCCAGCTGTCGCTCGTAGAGCTCGTAGATGCGCGCGAGCGCGGGGCCGTCGGCCCGCTCGCCGGCGTGACGGCCGAACTCTCGCGGTGAGGCCAGGAGCCCCAGCTTGATCTGACCGATCGCGGCGCGCGCATCGGCGGGATCGATCCAGGTCCCCTCCTCGCGCAAGGCCACCGCGCACAGCCGCCTCCACTGGTTGAAGGAGAGCTCGCGTGGCCCGCCGCGGCGGGCGAGCCGCTCCTCCCGCATCAGCCACCACCCGAGGCTGTGAAACGTCCGCGCTGCGATCGAAACCAGCCCCGCGGCTCGCAGCCGCCTTTGCAGCTCGAGGCGCGCGTCTCGATTGAAGGTCGTGCACAGGATGCGCTCAGGGGGCACGCCGCGGCGTAACAGCTCTCGCACGCGCTCGATCAGTACGGCGGTCTTGCCGCTGCCGGCCGGTGCGATCACCTGCACGACCCCGTCGGGCGCCTCGGCAGCCAGCCTCTGCTCGGCATCGAGTGCGAGTGATGCCGCC
>JALYZL010000228.1 GCA_030948875.1 Actinomycetota bacterium | reverse complement strand
CCACCACACGCACCTCGGGCGCTGCGCGCCGGTGCCGTCGCACCGGGGGCGCCTCCGCGCCCGTGCGGCTGCGTCGGCGCAGGGGCTCGTCTGGAGCTGGTCCGCGCCGCACTCCTCCGCGGCGTCCGTGCCTGCTGCCTCCACCTCGACCGGTTCCGGGACGCCCGGCTCGGCCTCGCCCGGTTCGAGCACGAGCGCGCCGTGCGCCAACGCGGACCTGATTCCCACGAGCGACAGCATTCCCCTGATCGCGACGGCGACGCTGTGCCTGGTCAATCAGCAGCGCGCCCTCCACGGCGAGCACCCGCTGCGCGACAACGCCAAGCTCGACAGCTCGGCCACCCATCATTCGCAGGACATGGTCGCGGCCAACTACTACGACCACACCAGCCCCACGGGCGAGACGCTGGACAATCGGGTCCGGGCGAGCGGCTACCTGCCCAGCACCGCCGCCTGGGAGCTGGGGGAGAACATCGACCTCGGCGCGCTCACCTTGGCTACGCCGGCGGCGATGGTCGCCGCCTGGATGGCCTCGCCGGGCCATCGGGCCAACATTCTCAACCCTGACTTCGTCGACAGCGGTGTCGGGGTCATCGCCCAGATCCCCGCCCAGTATGCAAGCGGCGAGCCCTCAGCGACCTACACCCAGGAGTTCGGAGTCGTCCAGACCGCCAACGGCGTCATCTCGTAGCCTCAAGTGATGGTGATCCTCGTACCGAGGCTGACCATGTGCCAGAGCCGGGTGATGTCGCCGTTGTGGAGACGGACGCAGCCGTGCGAGGGATCGCCGGGAATGAGCTGCGGCTGATCGGTGCCGTGGATGCCGACGACGCCGCCGCCGGGCCAGTCGGTCAGGGTCGGGGCGTAGGCGCTGGTGCCAAGCCCAAAGGGGCCGAGAAAGCCGCCGGGGGTCAGTCGCCACTTCTCGAGGACGTAGAACTGCCCCGGAGGTGTCGGCAGGGACGGCCGACCGATGCCGACGGGGGCGTTGAGGATCGCCTTGCCCTGACGATCGTAGAACGTGAGGTGGCGCAGTGAGCGACTGACCACGATCATGCCGTAGGCGGCGTGGAGCGGACCGAGGGCGCGCGCCGGCACCCAGCCCGTAGTGCCGTTGGGCCGCTGCGGGAGGGAAACGTCGACCCACGTCCTCCCCGTCTTCGGGTTGCGCTCCTCGCGGAGCGCCTGATAGACCTGCGCCTGATTGAGACCATCCGGGGTCAGGAAGCGCAGTCGCGCCACCGGGCGCCCGTGCGCGGAGGGAGTGGCGCGAGCCGTAGCGGCTAGCTGCGGATAGGCCCAGCGGGAGACCAGGCCGTGGGACAGAGGGGTGGCCGAGGGCGCGGAGGCTGACGCTGCGGCGGGATCGGCGCGCGGCCCTAGGGCCAGCGCGCCGATGCCCACAGCGAGCGCGAGCAACCGAGCGGCATGAATCGCCAGTCGGGACAGGTGGGCTCCTCGAAAGTCCCTAGCCGGTGGGCTGGGGCGGGGGCGGTACGGGATTGACGTGAATGAACGACTTCTGAAGCGACACCGGCTTGCAGAACGATTGCTTCATCACCGTCTTGGCCGTGATCCGATGACGGCCGAAGGAGAGGTGCGCCGTGCTGATGGTGATCGTGAAGAAGCCATTGTGCGCCGTGGTCAGCGTCGCAATCTTGTGGCCGTCGAGATAGAACGTCACGCTCTTTACCCCGAGCGAGGTCAGGCGCGCCGTGACCGAATTGCCCGCCGTCCCGAACACACCGCGCAACTGCGGGTGTGCGGTACATGTCGGGAGCGGGATGACCGTGACCGTGACCTGCTCAGCAGGTTCGTTGCAGGCGTCCGCGACGGGCGCGTTGTTGGCGTCGCCGCTGTAGCTGGCGGTCCATTGGAAGGTGCCGATCTTCGTCTCGGTGATCACCGGCGAGGGATAGCTGCCGTTGCCGATGACCGTCGCCGTGCCCGTCGCCAGCGGCGTCGAGCACGACTTGTCGGTCGACGCGTAGAGCTTGAAGGTGATCGTCCCGGTCGGCGAGGTCCCGCCGCTCAAGACGGCCTGGTCGGAGATCTTGCCGCCCACGCCAACGCCGGGCGAAGCCGTCGTGACGATCGACGGAGTCGACTTGGTCGGCCCGGGGGGCGTCGGTGTCGGTGTCGGCGTTGGCGTGGGTGGGGTCACCACGACCTGCTCGGCCGGCTGCCCGCACCCTTCTGCGACGGACGTGTTGTTGGCGTCGCCGCTGTAGCCCGCGGTCCATTGGTAGCTGCCGGCGGTGCCCTCGGTGACCGGCGGTGAGGTGTAGGTGCCGTTGCCGTTGACCGTCGCCGTGCCTGTGGCCAGCGACTTCGAGCACGTGGTGTCGCTGGCGGCGTAGAGGTTGAAGGTGATAGTGCCGGTCGGCGCGCGCCCGCCGCTGAGAACCGCGGCGTCGGAGATGGTGCCGCCAGCGTCGACGCTTGGCGACGCCGTCGTCGCGATCGCCGGACTGGCGAAGCAGCTCCCCACCGTCAGAGGGATCGAGATGGAGTTCGCGTTCCCGTCGGTCGTCTGGCTCGCCGTCCAGCTCGAGGTGGCGACGACGCTACCGGCGCCGCCCGGAATCGGCACGGTCAAGGAATCGGAGGTCCCCGGGAAGCTGACGGTGCCGCTCAGGGTGGTCGGCGATCCTCCCGCGGTCGGGGTGTAGACGATCGTCCACCCGGGGGTGTTGAAACCGCCGTTGCCCGTTCCAGCGAAAAACAGCGTCCAGTTGATGGTGACCGAGTTGCCGCTCCCGGCGCCGATCCCTGGAGTGCAGGCCGTGGTCGCGCTCAGGTTGTGCGCCTGAGCGCTTGCGGCGAGCGCGAAGAAGACCAGGAAGAACACGGGAATCACCCGCCGGCTGGCGCTCAGGCGCGGCCCGCGGCTGCGGCCTAGGGATAAAGAACCATCATTGGTCATCCGGTACTCCTCTATTGCGGGGCTCTGCGCTGCTTGGCAGTAGACCCGCTTCTGTCGTCGGGCCCGGGTGCATCCGCGCCACCGAGTGCGTGAGGGCGGACCGCCACCAAGTTCCGGGATTACGTCCGAGTAGGCCCCCGGCCAAACGCTCGTAAACCGTGAGCAAACTTCCCTGCGGTCCGAAAGTCAAGTCCTAGCGCCGAAAGTGTCCGATTCCCGACACCGTCCGACCTCTTCTGTTAAACTGGCGGTGTCGCGAATCTGACAGGGTGATCAGCTGGGAGGCGATCAGTGATTCACGCCAGCCATGCGCCGGAGCGCTCTCCGCGCGCGCGTGCGGGCAGGCCGGGATGGGTGGGCGAGGAACCCGAGATGGTCCGGGTGCTCGACGAAGACCCCGAGCTCGGACGCTACCTCCCCGCCCCTGACTTGAAGCTCGCTTCGATGGCCGCGGTCGCGCCGCTCCACACGATCGCGCCGGGCACTGCCTCGTTCCTGATCGACGAGCCCCTGACCCACGCGCACCTCGGGCTGCTCGTCCTCGGTGGGCTCATCGCCCGGCACCTCTTCTTCGGTCAGCTCGGCGCCGTCGAGTTCTACGGGCCGGGCGACCTCGTGCGCCCGTGGACCAGACGCGCCGACGGCGCCGCGCGGGGGCGATGGGAGGTGCTCGCCACGGCCCGGCTGGCGGCGCTCGACCAGGACTTCGCCACCCGGGTCCACCCGTGGCCCGAGCTCGCCGCCGGCCTGCTCGACCGCGCCGCCGAACGCTCGGACGCGCAGGCCCTGCAGGCAGCGCTCCACCAGTCCAAGCGCGTCGAGGAGCGCGTCTTGCTCGCGCTGTGGCACTTCGCCGGACGCTGGGGCGAGACCGGGTCCGACGGCCGAACCGTCAGCCTCCCCAACATCACCGGCGAGCTCCTCGCCCGCTTCGTGGGGGCCAGACGCCAGACGGTGAGCACGGCGCTCGGCCGGCTCGCAGACAGCGGCGACCTGAAACGAAACCCCGACGGCAGCCTTACCCTGCCGCGCCCTCCGGCGCAGCTCGAGCCGCGATGAGCGGCGCCAGCTAGGCTAGGTAGGCGGGGGGGCAGGTGGCGACGCGGGCGTTGTCATCGCTGCGTTCGGCGCGCGTTGTCACCTCGTTCGGCTGGTGTCGTCACCGCTGTCACGTGCCCGTGACGATTCCGGGCCTGGTCGCGGAGGGTGTGGTCATTCCGGACGCGGTATGTCCGGAAAGACCACCGGCCCTTCGCTGAGTCAAGCGCGTGACGCGGCTGTCACGCGCCCGTGACGATTCCCGGCCTGGTCGCGGAGGGTGTGGTCGTTTCCGTATCCGGGCGTCGCTCAAGACCAGCGGCTCCGCTCGGGACGGACTCCCTGGGCCGCTAACACGTCCGCCCCCGCCCTTTGGCCGCACGGCAAACCCACCAACCCGCATATGGTCCCAACGGCCAATGCCGCGCCGTCGTCCGTGGGCATTCCGCTAGATGTGGAGCAGGTGGCTCCAGAACCACACGGGCGCGAGCAACGCCGCCGCCGCGAGCGCGGCCACCGTGAGCATGGCCACGCTCATGACCGTGTTTCCCTCTCGGTAGTAGCGGGAGGCCCAGTAGAGCGCGAGGAACAGGCCCACCGGCGCGATGGCGAGGGCGGCGAGGACGGCGAGGGCGATGTGGAGCCAGTCAACCCTCCCGGTCGATACGCCCCGGTACCAGTGGGCGCGTGGGAGCTGTGGGCGCGGGAGCTCGATCCGGCGCTTGGCGCTCCGGGCCTTGCGGGCGGCCTCGAGATCGGTGCCGCACACGGCGCAGCCGGCCGCGAACGGAGTGACGGTCTGGCCGCAATTGGGGCAGTGGGTGATCGCGCGGGCCACCCGGTAAAAGATACGGCGCCAGGCGGCTGGTAGCCTCGCTTCACCGATGAAAATCGCACAAGCTCTGTACGACGAGATCGTCGATCAGGCGCGTGCCGAGGCGCCCGCCGAATGCTGCGGCATGATCGCGTCGCGCGACGGAGAGGCCGTGAAGGTGTACCCGGCGACGAACGCGGCCGCCAGCCCGCCGTACGCCTACGAGATCGACAGCGGCGACCTGCTTCGCATCCAGATGGCGATCGACGACGCCGACTTCGACCTCGGCGCCATCTACCACTCCCACCCGCGCAGCGCGCCTTATCCCTCGCAGACCGACATCAACCTGGCCTTCTATCCCGACGCCGAGTACATCATCGTCGGCTTGAAGGGTGCCGAACCGGAGGTGCGCTCGTTTGTGATCCGGGACGGCAAGGTGGCGGAGGCCGAGCTGGTCGTGGAGTGATGCGCGCGCGGGCGGGCGGGCGCCGATCCGACGCGCTCGAGTGTCCGACGTGTGCCGCCGAGTACGCGCCCGAGGAGCGGTTCTGTCCGGCCTGCGGCACGCCGCTGGTCCACCGTGGACAGGCGGCGGTGAGCGACCCGCTCACCCCGCGCCAGGAGCGCGCGCGGAAGATCAAGCCTCAGCTTGCCGAGGGCGAGCTCGTCTACGTCGCGTTCGCTCGCAATCAGGCGGAGGGCGAGTTCATCCAGGGCCTTCTCCTCGAGGAGGGCATTCCCAGCCTGCTGCGCCGTAGCGCCGGGTTCGACGTCCCCGACTTCCTGGCCGGCGGTCCGCGCGATGTCCTCGTGCCCCAGTCCGGCGAGACCGCCGCGCGCGAGGTGCTCCTCCAGGCCGAGCTGATCTCCGGCGAGCCCGTGGATCGCCGCGTCGTGGCGCCCGGGCGGCTTCTCGCCGGGCTGCTCGCTGGGTTGGCCGTGGTGTTCCTGGTGATCTGGGCGGGGACGCAGGTGCTGCAGGGCTGACGCTCTAGGACAATGACTCGTCGAGCTCGCCGAGCGCGTTGGTGAGCTGAAGGTTCGCCGAGTAGTCGACCGGGCAGGAGATCACCGAGACGGTGTCCTCGGCGAAGGCCTGGCGTAGGGTGGGGAGCAGCTCGTCGGGGGCTTCGATGCGGTAGCCGCGCGCGCCGAAGCTCTCTGCGTAGGCGACGAAGTCCGGGTTGCCGAACGCGGTGTCGGTCTTATGCCCGAGCTCGAGCTCCATCTTCCACTTGATCAGCCCGTACTCGTGGTCGACCCAGATGAGGACGACCATCGGGATCCGCTCGCGCAGCGCGGTCTCGATCTCCTGCGAGTTCATCATGAACGCCCCGTCGCCGGTGGCCACGAGGACGCGGGCCTCGGGGCACGCGAGCTTGGCCCCGATGGCCCCGGGCAGTGTCCAGGCCATGGTCGAGAGGCCGTTCGAGATCAGGCAGGTGTTCGGCTCGTAGGTGGGATAGAGCCGAGCCATCCACATCTTCAGCGCCCCCGTGTCGACGAGGACGATGTCCTGGCGGCGGAGCGCCGCGCGCGTGTCGGCGACGATGCGCGCCGGGGCGAGAGGAAAGCGGTCGTCCTCGAGGCCCCGCTCGAGCTCGCTGTCGATCATCTCGCGGATGCGCTGCTTGGGGATCTCGGGGTCGAAGCGGGTCCCGACGGCGTCGGCGAGCGCGTCCAGGGTGCGGCCGATGTCCGACTGCAGGCCGACCTCGACCTCGTAGTGGAGGTCGACCTCGGCGGGGAAGCGGTGGATGTGGATGATCTTCTTGTCGCTGCTCGGATTGATGCGGACGGGATCGAACTCCTGAAGCTCATAGCCCACGGCGACGATCGCGTCGGCTTGGTCAAACCCGAAGTTCGCGTAGTCGTGGCGCATGAACCCGACGGCGCCGAGGGCCTGGGGATGGTCGTCGGGGAAGACCCCCTTGCCGTGGAAGGTGGTGGCCACAGGGACGCCGAGCGCCTCGGCGAAGCGGCGCAGGGCGTCGCCGGCGCCGGCGCGGGCGGCCCCATGGCCGGCGAGGACGATCGGGTTGCGCGCCGCGCGCAGGACATCGGCCGCACGTCGCAGCTGACTGGTGGAGGGCTCGTCGGGGCGGGGGGTATTGACTACGAGCGGCCTGGCGCCTTGGGGTGGCTCGGCTTTTTCTATGTCCTCGGGCACGGCGAGGTAGACGGCGCCGGGACGCTCGGTCTGCGCCAGCTTGAACGCCTTGCGGATCATCTCCGGGACGGCGCCCGGCGTAGCGATGAGCTCCGCCCACTTGGTCACGGGCGCGAACATCGATACGAGGTCCACGCCCTGGTGGGACTCCTTGTAGGAGCGGTTCATGCCCACCTGCGCCGATAGCGCGACCACCGGGGTGGAGTTCGTGGTGGCGTCGGCCACGCCCAGTAGCAGGTTGATGGCCCCGGGGCCGAGGGTGGCTGAGCACACGCCGGCCTTGCCCGTGAGGCGGCCGTAGACCTCGGCCATGAACGACGCCGCCTGCTCATGGCGGACGAGGACGTAGCGGATCGAGGAGTTAGCGAGGGCGTCGACGAGGTGGATGTTCTCCTCGCCGGGGATGCCGAAGACGTGGGAAACGCCCTCGTTCTCGAGGCACTGCACGATCAGCTCCGCGACGCTCCGCGCCGGTTCTTCGCTCGACATCTAGGACTCCGATCGTTTGGTCACGGCGGCAGGCTACCTGGCCGCTTGCGCGCCGTCGGGGTTGAATTGGTACGACGAATCCGGCGACCGGTCACGTCACGTTTACCCCAAATAGCGGCGGCGGAATTCCGCTGCTGTAGACCGGTAAGCGAGCCGGTCGGCGACGCCGATCGGCCCGGTCGTGCCTCTCGCATCGAATTCTCGTCGAGTCGTATTGAGACACGATTCAGATCTCGCGGGAGTGGGTATCAGCAGGACCGCAGTAGAGACGACTCGGAGGAGGAGAGCGGTGCCCACCCGGCGCGATCGTGTCCCGCGCATGATGTTGACAGTTGCCGTCATGCTGGCGGGCGCGCTTGTCGCCGGGTGCGGCTCCTCTGCCTCGAAGGGGCCGGTAACGCTGAACTGGTACGTCTTTCCTGAGCCCTCGGGATCGTTTGCCAACGCCGCGAGCACGTGCAGCAAGGCCTCGGGCGGGAGATACAACATCGTCATGAACCTGCTCTCCACGTCCTCCGATCAGCAGCGGGTGTCGGAGGTGCGCAGGCTCGCGGCCGGTGACCCCTCGATTGACATCCTGGCCATGGACGTCGACTGGACGGCCGAGTACGCCGCCGCCAAGTGGATCCTGCCGTGGCCGGCGGCGCAGGCCGCCGCGGCCACCCGCGGCGACCTCCCCGGCCCGATCGCGACCGCGACGTGGAACGGCAAGCTCTACGCCGCGCCGATCAACTCGAACACCGAGCTTCTCTGGTACCGCAAGGATCTCCTCGCCGCCATCCATAGGCCCCCGCCCACGACCTGGACGCAAATGATCGATGACGCGATCCTCCTGGCCAAGATGGGCAAGCCCCACTACATCGAGGAGCAGGGCTCCCAGTACGAGGGCCTGACGGTGTGGTTCAACTCGATGGTCGACTCCGCCGGCGGCGGGATCCTGACTAAGGCAAACAAGATCATCGTCGGTCCCTCGACCCAGGTGGCAGCCTCGATCATGCACCGCATGGCGACCTCGCCGGCCGCCGACCCGTCGCTCAACGTCACCCAGGAGTCTCAGTCGGAGACGGCGTTCGAGCACGGCACGGCGGCCTTCCAGATCAACTACCCCTTCGTGTGGGCGGCGGCGCACAAGGACACACCGAGCATCGGCAAGGAGATGGGGTACGCGCTGTTCCCCCGGGTCGATGCCGCGATCGCTCCGAGCGTGTCGATCGGCGGCTACAACCTCGGGGTCTCCTCGTTCTCCAAGCACCCGCAGTTGGCATTCGACGCGGTCAAGTGCATGATCCAGCCGCAGTTCCAGCGTGGTGACGCGATCAAGGGCGGCCTGGCGCCGGTACTCGCGAGCATCTACAGCGAGCCCGCGTTCATCAAGTCCTATCCGTTCTCGGCCCAGATCAAGGCGCAGCTCGAGCACTACGGGATCCGGCCCCAGACACCGGTCTACGCCGACGTCACGCTCGCGATCCAGAAGGCGCTCTCGCCCACCTCCTCGATCAATCCGAAGTCGGTGGTGAGCACCCTGCGCACCGAGATCAAGGACGCCCTGTCCTCTCAGGCCCTGCTATGAGTGCCGTCGCCGAGGCCACGGCGACACCTGCGCCCCGGCGCCGGCGGCTGAGCGATCGCGTGCGCGCCGAGCGCCGGTTGGCCCTGATGCTCGTCGGGCCGGCGGCGATCGTGATGATCGCCGTCACCGCGTATCCGGTCATCGACACGATCATCCTCTCGCTCCAGCGCGCCGACCTGCGCTTTCCCCAGGCCTCGAAGTGGGTGGGGCTGAGCAACTACGGCGCCGTGTTGAAGTCGCACGTGTGGTGGGCGGACGTCGTACACACGCTGATCATCAGCGTGATCGCCGTGAGCCTCCAGTTCGTGCTCGGGATGCTGCTCGCGATCGCCATGCACCGCACGCTCGTCGCGCGCGGGCTCCTGCGCTCGGTCGCGCTCATCCCCTACGCGATCGTCGCCGTGGTTTCCGCCTACTCCTGGAACTACGCGTGGTCGCTTACCAGCGGCTGGATTCCCAAGCTGCTCGGGTTGACGAGCGATCCGCTCAGCCACCAGTTCGGGACCTACCTGGCGATTATCGTCACCGAGATCTGGAAGAACACGCCGTTCATGGCGCTCCTGCTCCTCGCCGGCCTGGCGCTCGTACCGGACGAGCTCCATGAGGCGGCGAGGGTAGACGGGGCGACGACGTGGCAGCGCTTTCGGCGGATCACGCTGCCGCTGATGATGCCGGCGGTCCTCGTCGCCCTGCTCTTCCGCACCCTCGACGAAGTGCGGATCTTCGACGTGATCTACATCTTCAACCAGGGCGCGAACGGCACCGAGTCGATCTCGATGCTCAACTACTCGACCCTGCTCAACCGCCTGAACCTCGGCCTCGGCTCGGCGGTCTCGGTGCTCCTGTTCGCGCTCGTCGCAGTGATCGCCTTCCTCTTCATCAAGGGCTTCGGCGCCGGCGCCGGGCCCGCGGGCAAGCGGGCATGAGTCTTCGCGCCCGACAGCTCACCGGCTGGTCCTCCGCCTTCGCGCTCATTGTCGTGGTCTCGCTCGTGCCCGTGGTGTGGATCGTCATGCTCTCGCTGAAGACGCCGGCGACCGCCACCGACGGGAGCTTCATCCCGCACCAATGGACGTTGTCGAACTACTCGGACATCTTCAAACAGGGCATCTTCACCAGCGCCCTGCGTAACTCGATCGGAATCGGCTTGATCTCGACGGCACTCGCCGTGCTGCTCGCGTCGATGGCCGCCTACGCGATCGCCCGCCTCGACTTCCCCGGCAAGCAGGCCATCCTCGCGGTGTCGCTGGCGGTGGTCATGTTTCCCCAGATCTCGCTCGTCGGCCCGCTCTACAACCTTTGGCGCCAGATCGGCCTCTACGACACCTGGCCCGGGCTCATCGTCCCCTACATGACCTTCGCGCTGCCGCTCTCGATCTACACGCTGTCGGCCTTCTTCAGGGAGATTCCCTGGGAGCTCGAGCAGGCGGCGCAAGTCGACGGCGCGACGCCCTTCCAGGCGTTCCGCAAAGTGATCGTCCCGCTCGCCATGCCCGGCATCGTGACGACTTTCATCATTGTCTTCATCATCTGCTGGAACGACTTCATCTTCGCCATCTCGCTGACCTCGACGACGAACGCCGAGACGGTGCCCGCGGCGATCGCGCAGTTCCCCGGCGCATCGCAGTTCACTCAGCCGATCGGCGACATCGCCGCCGCGGCCGTCGTCGTCACGGTGCCCGTGATGCTCCTCGTGCTGCTGTTCCAGCGCCGCATCGTCGCCGGCTTGACCGCGGGCGCGGTGAAGGGCTAACTATCTCTAGGAGCTGCCATGGCTGAGATCGAGTTCAAGGACGTCACCAAGCGCTACCCCGACGGCTACGAGGCCGTCAAGCACATCAACCTCGACGTCAAGGACGGGGAGCTCATGGTCCTGGTCGGGCCGTCGGGTTGCGGCAAGTCAACCGCCTTGCGTATGGTCGCCGGCCTCGAGGACATCTCCGACGGAGAGCTCATGATCGGCGGCACGGTGGTCAACGATCGCGCGCCCAAGGACCGCGACATCGCCATGGTCTTCCAGAACTACGCCCTGTACCCGCACATGACGGTGCGCGAGAACATGGGGTTCGCGCTCAAAATCGCCAAGGTCCCCCGGGAGGAGATCGACAAGAAGGTGAACGACGCTGCGAAGATCCTCGATCTCGAGCAGCATCTGGAGCGCAAGCCGGCCAACTTGTCGGGCGGCCAGCGCCAGCGGGTGGCCATGGGGAGGGCGATCGTGCGCGATCCCAGCGTGTTCCTCATGGATGAGCCCTTGTCGAACCTCGACGCCAAGCTGCGCGTGCAGATGCGCACCGAGATCTCGCGCATCCAGCAGCGGCTGGAGACGACGATGATCTACGTCACCCACGATCAGACCGAGGCGATGACGCTCGGCGACCGGATCGCCGTCATGCGGGCGGGGGAGATTCAGCAGGTCGGCGCCCCCGGGGAGCTCTATGCCCGGCCGCGCAACCTCTTCGTCGCCGGCTTCGTGGGCTCGCCGTCGATGAACTTTCTCCCCGCCGAGCTCTCGGATGAGGCGGTGCGGCTGCCCATCGGCGACGTGCCGCTGTCCGGCGAGCTGGGGCGGCGCCTGAAGGCGGCCGGGGGCGCCCGTGGGGCGGGGCGCGGGGTGATCGCCGGGATACGGCCCGAGGACTTCGAGGACGCCGCCCTGGTCGGCGATAAGCGCTCGCGCGGGATCACCTTCCGCACGCGCGTCGATGTGCTCGAGTCGATGGGCGCCGAGTACTACGCGTACTTCACGGTTGAGTCCGAGCGCGTCTCCTCGCGAGAGCTCGAGGAGCTCGCGCAGGATACGGGCGCGGCGGACTTGCCCCGCGCCGGCGACGGCAACCAGGTCGTCGCGCGCCTCGACGCCGCGAGTCGGGTCCGTCAGGGCGCGGAGGCCGAGCTCTGGTTCGACGGGACGAAGCTCCAGCTCTTCGACCTCGAGTCCGGGCAGAGCCTGCTCGGGGACGTGGAATCGGCTGGCGCCGATTCCATTGGGAGTTCGCCTGGCGGCGAACGTCCCGGGGACGGGGAATCGGCTGGCGGCGCCGATTCCACGGACGGTGCTAAAGCCGAGCGATAAACTCGGGCCATGGCGCGCTCGCGCTCGACCGGCATGCCC